>DASZJO010000056.1:0-17065 GCA_035948015.1 Puia sp. | reverse complement strand
GTCAAGCAGGAAAGACCCGCCCTGAAGCGGAATTAGTTTGTATTTCAACTGAAGAAGACAGATAATCGCGGCCAGCCCCATCCCGGCCAGACCACCCATCAGGCCAAGTAAAACCCCTTCGGTGAGGAATATCTTTTGGATCATCCTATTGCCGGCGCCCAGCGCTTTGAGGACATGGATATCTTTTTGTTTATCCCAGACCAGCATGGTCAGCGCGCCCACCATATTAAAGGCTGCAACGACAAGGATGAGGGTCAGAACGATATAGATCACCCATTTTTCTGTCCGCATCACGCTAAAGAGGCTCTGATTCTGTTCGTAGCGGGTCTGCACTTTATAGCCTTTCCCCAATAATTGCCGGATGGACTGCTGGACTTCCGCGACGCGGGCTGGATCGCTCACGGCAAGTTCCACACCGCCATATTCGTCCGCGGCAAGGCCCATCATCTGTTTAACAAACGCCAGGTTAGTGATGACATAGTGGTCGTCAAAGTCTTCCTGGATCCGGAATTCTCCTGAGGTAGCCAATGGCGCGTGACTATACGATGATAGCGGATCCAGGGAGGCGCCGCGGCGGAAAAGATAGACGTCCAGCGGCTGCACGTTCTTTTCGGGTTCGAGACCCAGCCGGTAATCGACGCCTAAGCCCAATACGGCCATCGGCTGGTCGGCTGTCCCCAGCGAAAAGGTTCCCCTGTCGATCTTATCCGCTACACCGGTGACTTTGATGAAATTGCTGTCGACACCTTTCAGGTAGGGTATATATAGGTTGCTGTCGTTCATCAGTACAGCCTTGGCTTCCACTACCAGCGATAGCGCCTTTACCCCGCCGGTCTCCCGGAGCTGCTGGATTTGCCGGGGGGTGAGCGTAACGGTCTGGCCGGTAGCCGGCGTAATTTTGAGATCGGCGTAGAAACTGGTGTATAAGGATTTTACAAGGTCTTCGAACCCATTGAAAACACTAAGAACGAGGATAAGCGAAGCCGCCCCCACCACGATTGCGCTCATACTTACCCAGGCGATAATATTGATCGCATTGGTGGATTTCTTTGCCCGAAAGTATCGCCAGGCGAACAGCAGGTTCATCGAGCGCCTCCTTCCGGGGATTGATCACCCTTACCTTCTTCCTTGATCTTTCTGAAAAGCGCTTCCATCCGGTCGGCGTGCTCGAGGGTATCATCATAGATATATTGCAGGACCGGAATGCGGCGCAACTGATGTTTAACGCGTGCGGCAAGCTCACGTTTGACCTCCCAGCTCCGGTCTTCGATCGATTTCATGACGGCGGCGGGGTCTTTTACCTGAAACAGGCTCAGATATACCCGGGCTTCCAGCAGGTCAGGGGTCAGCTTCACCGCGGTCAGCGAAACGAGTCCTCCTTCGATCATACTCAAGCCGAGACGGCGGAAGATATCGCTCAATTCTTCCAGTAATAATGCACCCACCTGCTTTTGACGTTTGCTTTCTTCCATAGTTGATTAACTATCTACTTAACAATTTTACTGTTAACTTTGCCCCCCAAATCTACATCTATTGCAGAAATTTGCGGTGATCCTTCAATATTTGTCCCGGTATAAGGGAAAGTTGGCCCTGTACATGTTCTTCAATATTCTGTCTCTCCTGTTCGGGCTGATCTCCGTCGGCATGCTGAGCCCCTTCCTGGATATTTTGTTTAATAGCGGAAAACCCGGTTCCAAAGGAGTGTCCCTTCAGGGGAATGCCCTCGGCGGCCTCAAGGAATTCTTCACGCACATCGCCAGGTCACACGACAAATCCGCCTTGCTGATCGTGATCTGCATAGTGATCATCGTCTCGAGCATTCTGAAGAACCTGTTCTATTACTGGTCATCTTATATCTCCTCCCCGATCCGAAGCGCTACCGTCACTTTCCTTCGAAACGACGTATATGCCAAGATCCTTGCCTTGCCGATCGGCTATTTTACGGAGAGACGAAAGGGCGATCTCATGTCGCGCATGACTAACGACATTTATGAGATCGAAGTTTCCGTAGTATCCACGCTGGAGGGGCTGATCAAGGACCCGCTTACGATCCTCGGCTACCTGGCCTATATGATCTACCTCAGCCCTACCCTCTCGCTGTTCCTCCTGATCCTGCTGCCGGTCACGGGTTTCCTGATCGGCCGGATCAGCCGCACACTTAAGCGGCAGTCCCAGGATGCGGCGGTCAGGTTAGGCGAGAGCCTTTCCATACTGGATGAAACATTGTCGGGCATCCGCATCATCAAAGGCTTCGGCGCCGAACTGATTATGAAGGTGAAATTCACCCGAATCAATGACAGCCTCTTCCATATCCGGAATAAAATGAATGCGCGGCGGGATCTCGCCAGTCCGCTGACCGAAACCCTGGGGACCGTCATCCTGACCATTATCCTCTATTCCGGCGGAATGCTGGTCCTCCGCAACAGCGGTCATGGCTTCTCAGGCGGCGACATGATGGCCTATATCGCCATTTTTGGCCTCCTCATTAACCCTGCCAAGAACCTGTCCACCTCCATGTTCAACATCCAGCGCGGCGCTGCCGCCATGTCGCGCGTGGAGGACCTTTTGAACGCGCCGGTCTCCATCACCGATGACCCAACAGCAAAAAAACTGGAAACTTTCCGCGACCGGATCGAATTCAGGAATGTGAGCTTTTCTTATGAGGAGGCGTGCATCCTCGAAGATATCAACCTGGTGATCGGGAAGGGTAAGACGGTAGCGTTGGTTGGAAGCTCCGGCGCGGGCAAGTCGACGATGGCCGACCTGGTCCCGCGTTTTCATGATGTCACAGGGGGCGAGCTGTTGATCGATGGGGTGAATATCCGGGATTATTCGCTGCGATCTGTCCGGGACCAGATGAGCATCGTTACGCAGGAACCGATCCTGTTCAATGACACTATCGCCGCCAATATCGCGCTTGGCAAACCTGACGCCACCCATGAGGAGATCGTCCGGGCGGCGGAGATCGCCAATGCGCACAATTTCATTATCGCCAAAGAGGAGGGATATCAGACCAACATCGGCGACCGGGGCAGCAAATTGAGCGGCGGCGAGCGGCAGCGGCTGACGATCGCGCGGGCGGTGCTGAAGAATCCGCCGATCCTGATCCTGGATGAAGCGACTTCGTCCCTCGATACGGAGAGTGAGCGCCTGGTACAGGATGCGATCAATAAAATGATGAAGCACCGGACGAGCATTGTGATTGCGCACCGGCTGAGCACGATCCGGCATGCCGACGAGATCGTGGTGTTACAGAAAGGGCGGATCGTCGAGCGCGGCACCCACGACGAGCTGATGCAGCAGCGGGGCTTCTACCACAAGCTGGTGGAGATGCAAGAGCTGAAATAGCGCGGCCCCCCGCTCCCGGCACACCTATCACCAATCCCCGTCGTCCTCGTCTTCGTCGACGTATTCCCCATCCGAACGCGGCTCCCGGTTACTCCCGCCCTTGTTACCCGCCTGCGGCATGTCTTTATCCATCTCCTCGATCGCCACCGGCCTCACCGTCTCATCGCCGATCAGCCAGCGCGAAAAATAATCCGCCATGCGCCACCAGAAATACTCATTCATCTCACCATAACCATGCCGCTGCCCGGGCAATATGACAACATCGAAGCGTTTATCCGCCTTTATCAGCGCATTGATGACCCGAATGGTATTGCCGGGATGGACGTTGTTATCGATGTCGCCTGTTGTCAGCATCAGGTGCCCCTTGAGGTTCTTCGCCAAATCCTGGTTCTTCTCAATCGAATAGGCGAACGTGGTGTCCCCTTTATCGCTGATCATCTCCTTTACTCCGTGATGTTTCTCGCTCCACCATCGGTTATAGATGGAATTATCGTGATTGCCGGAGGAGGAGACGGCGACTTTGAAGAAGTCCGGGTAGACGAGCATAGCGGCAGTGCTCATGAACCCGCCCCCGCTATGACCATAGATCCCTACCCGATCGATGTCTATAAACGAATACCGGTCGGCGAGCTGTTCGGCGGCAGCCTTTTTGTCGGCGAGGCCATAGTCCCGCAAATTCCCGTATCCGTAGTTGTGATACCATTTGCTGCGGGAGGGGTTGCCGCCGCGATTGCCTACCGTGATGACAATCATCCCCAACTGGGCGAGGCGGTCCATTCGGTCCGTGGAGCGGCCGAAGGCTTTGTTAACCGACTCGGTCTGAGGGCCGGGGTAGACGTATTCCATGACCGGGTATTTCTTCGTGGAATCAAAATTGAAAGGTTTGTACATGACCCCGTAGAGGTCGGTGATGCCGTCGTCGGCCTTGACTTTAAACGGCTCGGGGAATTTGTAGCCGGCCGCCATCAGGGAGCTGAGGTCCGCCGTTTCGAGGTCCATGATCTTTTTCCCGAGACTGTTGTAGAGCGCCGTGCGGGGGACCGTGTTGACACGGGAATAGTTATCGACAAAATACTGGTGGCTGTCATCCATGCTGAGCTGGTGGTCGAAGTCGCCGCCATCCAGTAAGGTCAGGCCCGAGCCATCGAAATTGACCTTATACAAATGGAGGTAGTATGGGTCTTCACCTGGTTCGCGGCCGTTCGCGGAGAAATAGAGTATCCTTCGCTTATCGTCGATGCCGACGATGTCTTCGCAGTGGAAGGGGCCGCTGGTGATCTGATTCATTAGTTTGCCGCTCCCGTCATAGAGATAAAAATGCGCCCAGCCATCCTGCTCGCTCCATTCTATCAGCTCTCTGCCTCCGTCCACAAGGCCAAGGCGGCGCACTTCGACATAGGTATTCAGTCGTTCGCGGATCAGGGAAGTCGCCACGCTATCACCGACATTCACTTCACACACGTCGATGCGCTTGAGGTCGCGGCTGGTGCGGGTGAAATAAAATCTTGTATCGGTGCCGAGCCATTGCGGGCTCCGGTAATCGTCGTCGCGGCGATTTTCCGGGACGGGGGCGGCCCAGATCGCGACGTCCTGGTCTTTGAACTGACCCGCGCTTACGACATGGTGGGTGTGGGTGGTCATGTCGAAGACCTGCAACTCTTCGATGGGCGCCTCTTTTTCCCCGGGCATCATATATTTATAGGTCTCCAGCGTAGGCCGCGGATCGGCGACAGAGTTGATGACCCATAGATCCTTGACTTTTCGCATATCCGATCTCGATAGGGCGAAATGCTTGGAGTCGGGGCTCCAGAAGATCTGGGCTGGTTTGCGTTTGTCTTTGTTTTTTTCCCTGTCGACATTTGTCTCGCCCCCGCCGCCGAGGACGCCATTGCCATGATAACTATAGTTGTCGATCCCATCGGTTGTCAGGGCGTGGTCGACGATGCTGCTGTCGTCCTCGTTGAGCAGCGCTTTTAAGTAATTTGTGCGGTCCATCCAATACAGGTTGAAATGCCGGCCAAACACGATGGTATTGCTGTCCGGGGAGATGCTCGCCCAGTTGGGTTTGTGTTTGGGTTTTTTAAAGTCTTTCAATTCGTTGAGGGCGCCGTCAGTGAGGTTGTATTCGAAATAATAAATTTTCTTTTCGGGTGCGGATGGCTTTTCAGATGTGCCGGATCTCTTTTTTGTCGAATCTTTTTTGTCGGAGCCCGGCGCCTTCTCCGCATCCTGGGTGCTTTTCACTTCGAACTGGATCCAGTTCTCGTCTTTGATAAACTTAAGGCTGTCCAATCCGAGGTGCTTAGCATCGAAAGGGTCTTTGACGATCCGGGAGATTTCGGCAGCTAATTTATCGTTGTCGAAAAGTTGCCTCTTTTCCGCTTTCAGCGGATCGACGATATACCATTTCTTTCCTTCGGTGGTTTCGTACTGATACCAAAAGCGGTCGCTTTTCTTAAGCCAGTGAGCGTCCACCTGAGTAGTGAAGACCATTTTCTCCAGCTTTTTGGGAGAGAAGCGGGCGGCGAGCTGGTAGTTGGCTTTAGTTACAGGTATATGTTGGGCGTATAAGTGAAAGGCGGCCAATAACAGCACGGTGAATAGCGTCCGAAGCATAAGCAGTTGCGATTTGTGAATGATAGTGCAATCTTAATCCAATTTTCTTATATTGGCGATATGTTCCAGTTATTCCGATTTCTCCCAAGTTATTTATATGTAATATCTATTGTATTGCAGATCATATGCGTTATTCACTGCATCCGGCACAATAATACGCAGCGCTGGATCTTTTTCATCATTTTTGTGCCGCTGATCGGTTGTATCGCTTATTTCTTCACGGAGATCGTTAATACACGTGACCTTGGTAATGTTCAATCCGGACTTGGGACTATGTTGAATCCGACCGGCCGGATCCGGCGGCTGGAAAATAACCTGCGCTTTTCCGATACGTTCAATAACCGCGTCATGCTGGCTGATGCGTATTTGGGAGTCGGGCGGGTGGATGAGGCGATCGAGCTCTATACGAGCAGTCTGACGGGGGCATTTACGGAGAATGACTATGTCTTCCGGCAGTTGATCTCAGCCTACTTTATCAAGCAGCGTTACAAGGATCTTATCCCCTTGGCGCAAAAGATATCCAATCATCCCGAATTTGCCCGGTCAAGGGCGCATATCCAGTATGCTTGTGCGCTGGGATATGCCGGAGACAGTCAGGGTGCGGAACGGGAGTTCAAGAAGATGAAGTCCAAATTCTCGGCATTCGAGGCTCGGTATGAATACGGTTTATTCCTTCAGCGGCTGGGGCGTACGGAGGAGGCCAGGCATATCTTCAGGGATATGACGGAGGAGGCGCCTCATCTCAGCGCGAGGGAAAGAAGATCGAACCGTGCCTGGATCCTGAAGGCAAAAGAGGAATTGAGGTCTACTTATTCATCATTTGTTTAGCCTCTATGCTCAATGTAGCATGGGGAACAGCTCTCAACCTTGCCTTATCGATTAGTTTGCCGGTTACGCGGCAAATCCCGTACGTCTTGTTCTCGATGCGCATCAGAGCTTTTTCGAGATGGTCGATAAAAGTGATCTGGCGGCTGGCCATCTGGCTCAGTTGTTCTCTTTCCATGCTCATGCTACCATCTTCCATAGTCATGTAGCGGGCATCATCATTGTCGCCGCCCATCTCGTCTTTACGGGTGATCAGACCTTGCAGATAAGCCAATTCTTTTTTAGCTGCGTCCAATTTGCGGTTGATCAATTCCCTGAATTCTACAAGTTCTGCATCGCTGTATCTCATAATAGGTCCAGTTTGCTCCTCCTGGGGAGTGTCTAATACTGATTTTGTAAATTCCGGCTCGTATTTGCGAACCGTTTTTGTCTTTATTTCCGGGATGACGACCTTGACCTGTTTGGGTGGGGCCGTCGGCTTCTTTGGTTCTGGTTTGACCGCTGCCGGGGTTGGAGGCGGCGGGGGGGCGACTGGGGCCGGCTGGGCTTTGAACGCAGGCTGTGTCTTTGGGGCTGGTTGGGCTTTCAATGCCGGGGCCGGTTGATTTTTCAGGGCAGACGCGGGTTGATTTTTCAGCACAGGCGCCGGTTGATTTTTCAGCGCCGGGGCCAGTTGCGTCTTGGATACGGAAGGGGCTGCACCAGGTTTACCGGCAAGATGGACCTTAGCTGTCCCGACGGATGTTTTGGGGACCGCGGTCTTGGAAATATTGGATACAGCAGTTTTCTTGGTAGAGGTGGTCATGGGTCGTTTAGCCGGGGAAGATGGTGCAACCTTTTTAGCAGCCGGTTTGACAATACTCTTAGCGGCCGGCGTCTTCTTGACGGTCTTGCTGCTACCTGACGAGTGGGCAGGTCGGGCAGCCGCCTTTTTAGCCGGGGCTATTTTCTTGACATTTACGGCTTTCTTAGCGGGCTTGGCCGCTTTCTTTTTGGTTGCCATACAGTTAGGCTTTTTTTGTAACAAACACTTTTAAAAGAATATCATTCACTTCAATTTCAGTGCCATTAGCTGGTTCTTTAACCAATTCGATGGAATCTGCCAAAATTTCCGTACAAATATATTCATTAAAAACCGTTAAGGAATCTTTGAGGGCGGGTACGTCCGCTACTTTAACCAAAATCCTGTCGGTCAAGTCGTAGCCGTTGTCTTTTCGAATCTTCTGGATGCGATTGACGAACTCGCGGGCATTGCCTTCCTGGGCGAGTTGGGGGGTTATGGTGACGTCGAGGGCGACCGTAAGGGCGTTCTTATTTGCTACCACCCACCCCGGGATATCTTCGCTGGTGATATCCACGTCATTAATCGCCAATATTAAGGGTTCTTTATCAATAAATAAAGTAATATGGCCATCTTTTTCCAATTTCGCTATGTCGTCTTGTGAAATATCGCTTAGGGCGGCACTGACTGCCTTCATTTTGGCTCCCAGCCGTTTCCCGAGCGCAACAAAATTGGGCTTAATCTTCTTTTTGATAAAGCCTTCGCTACCAGATAGATAGCTGATTTCTTTTACATTTACCTCCGCTTTTATGAGGTCTTCCACTTGCTCCAACTGCTGTTGCATGCCAGGTTTAAGGATCGGGATCAGCACCTTGGAAAGCGGTTGGCGGACTTTGATATTCACCTTCTTACGCAACGAAAGGATCAAAGAAGAGGCATCCTGCGCCATTTGCATCCGCTCTTCGAGGGGTTCATCGATGAACCTTGAGTTGGCAACCGGGAAATCAGTATGGTGAACCGACGCAGCCTTTATCCGTCCCGTTACCTCATTAAGGTTGAGGAAAAGCCAGTCGGCGAAGAAGGGAGAGATGGGCGCCATGAGGCGGCTGATGGTCTCGAGGCATTCATACAATGTCTGATAGGCACAGATCTTGTCGAACTCGTACTCGCCCTTCCAGAAACGGCGTCGGCAAAGGCGGACGTACCAGTTACTAAGGTGCTCATCGATGAAGTCTTCGATCAGGCGGCCGGCGATGGTGGGCTCGTAGTCGTCCAGATTTGCCTTAACCTTAGTTATCAATGTATTGAGGGAAGACAAGATCCACCTGTCGATCTCGGGGCGCTCAGCCGCCGGAATATAAGCTTCCCTGAAGGCGAAACCGTCCACATTGGCGTAGAGCGCAAAAAACTGGTAGGTGTTATAAAGCGTCCCAAAGAACTTCCGCTGAACCTCACGGATACCCTCCAGATCGAACTTCATGCTTTCCCACGGGGAGGCATTGGTTATCAGATACCAGCGGGTAGCATCGGCCCCGAACTGGCCGATGGTCTGGAAGGGATCGACTACGTTGCCGAGGCGCTTGGACATTTTATTACCATTCTTATCGAGGACCAGGCCGTTGCTTACGACTGTTTTATAGGCCAGCCCCGGGTAGCGCGCCTCGAGCTCAGCCTCACTCAGCCCCATCTTGCCCAATTCTTCCTGCACCGACTCTTTGATCAGGGCCGCAATCGCATGAAGCGTATAAAACCATCCCCTGGTCTGGTCAACCCCTTCGGCAATGAAGTCGGCGGGGTAGTTCTGAGCAAACACCTCCTTATTCTCAAAGGGAAAATGCCATTGAGCATAAGGCATCGCGCCGCTATCGAACCAAACGTCGATCAGGTCAGGCACCCGCCTCATTGGTTTGCCCTTGGGGCTGACAAGGATAATGTCATCGACATAGGGTCGATGCAGGTCAGCCGTAAGTCGCTGGACATAAAGATCCAAGTCTTCCATTATGCCGCGGTCCCCATTGACATCTACGCCGCGGTCCTCATCGACATCCGGTGTCATAAAGCCGGCATCAATGGACGCGCGGATTGCGGCCTGCAATTCGGCGATAGAGCCGATGCAGATCGATTCGCGGTCAGCAATATCCGCTTCGGTCGGGTTGTCCGGCAAGTCCGTGCGCCATACCGGCAACGGCGTACCCCAAAAGCGGCTGCGACTGAGATTCCAGTCGACCATATTTTCCAGCCAGTTGCCAAAACGGCCTTCCCCGGTTGACTTGGGTTTCCAGTTGATCCTTCGGTTGAGCTCTACCATCCGGTCCTTCATCGCGGTAGTGCGGATAAACCAGGCGTCGAGGGGATAATAAAGTACAGGTTTGTCGGTCCGCCAGCAATGAGGATAAGTGTGCTCGTATTTTTCGATCCGAAAAGCCAGCCCTTCTTTTTTCAGTTTTACGCAGATATCGACGTTGACGTCGGAATAATTGGGGTCGTCCTTGTAGTTCTTGACATACCGGTTGCTGAATTCGCCCAGGCCGTCGATGAACTTCCCTTGTTTGTCGACCATGATCAGGATCCCAATCCCGTATTTTGAACCGACCCTGAAGTCATCCGCCCCAAAGGCGGGGGCGGTGTGGACAATGCCGGTGCCGTCTTCAGTGGTAACGAAGTCGCCCAGTAGGACCCGGAAGGGGTCGCCACCGGATCTTTCCGGTGCGTTGGCTTCGAATGGAAGCAGCTGTTCGTAGCGGAGCTCTTCCAATTCGGCCCCTTTAAATTCGCCCAGGATTTTCCACGGCGGAGTCTTCGAGTTGGGGGAAAAAGCGGTAAAGTCGCCGTTCTCGCCTTCCGGTTTGAAGTATTTGCTTACCAGGGCTTTTGCCAGGATGACATTAGCAGGCTCGTGAGTATATGGATTGAAGGTTTTAACAAGGACGTAGTCGATTTTCGGACCGACGGTGAGGCCGAGATTCGAAGGCAAGGTCCACGGCGTGGTCGTCCAGGCCATGAATAAGACGTCGCTCTCGTTGTGGTCCGCATCCAGGATCCCGCCGATCCGCCTGACCATTTCCACCGGTTTGCCGCCCCTCATCAGCGTGTCAGCTACCGACAGCCTGAACATCGCCACGACCGTCGTATCCTTCACATCCTTGTAGCACCCCGGCTGGTTGAGCTCATGCGAGCTTAACCCCGTGCCCGCCGCAGGCGAATAAGGCTGGATACTTACACTCTCATATAAAAGACCTTTCTTATACAACTCCGCCAAAAGCCACCAAAGGGTCTCTATATAGCTATTCTCGAACGTGATATATGGATCCTTCAAGTCGACCCAGTAGCCCATCTTCCGGGTAAGTTCGTCCCATTTATCCTTGTATTTCAGCACTTCACGACGGCAGGTCTCGTTGTATTCTGCAATGGAAATCGTCTTGCCGATGTCTTCTTTGGTAATTCCCAGCATCTTTTCTACGCCCAGCTCGACAGGAAGACCGTGCGTATCCCAGCCCCCCTTCCGTTTGACCTGGAAGCCCTGCATTGTTTTATAGCGGCAGACAAGGTCCTTCAGGGTCCGGCTGATGACGTGGTGTATACCGGGAAGGCCGTTTGCGCTGGGGGGGCCTTCATAAAAAACAAATGGAACAGAACCTTCCCTCAAATCCACACTTTTTTCGAAAGCGTGGTCTTTTTCCCATCTTTCGAGGATTTCCTGGCCAATTCCAGGGAGGTTAAGTTGTTGATATTCTTTATACTTTGCCATGGGACGGCAAAATTACGAAATTCCGCGGAAGCATACTCAATGCGTCGGAAGGGGCGGTCCAATAGGCTGGTTTTCGGATTGTTAAGAATTTGCAAAAAGCGGCGACGGAGGCTCCCAGCGGATCAAAATATGACGCACTTATCCACATAAACCGGCTTTTGGCACAATTTATGGAACGATATGCGGTATAAGACCGAAGTTATTAGGGGTACCCATCCCTTTCAATAATAAAAAGATATTAAACGCTTTCTACGGTTTAGGGTTTAGGGGTTAAAAAGGGGGGTATTCCTACTCCCCTTCCTTTTAAAAATCCGCTGATCGTCCCCCTGGCTGAACTCCTTCCTAAATTCTGTGTAAACTAATTCGTCCGTGTTACCTTATTCAATGGAGATCCGTAGCCAACCCGTTTTTAATCTCTGATATTACCTGCAAAAAACCGCTCGCAAGCAACAGTCTACGAGATCTCAATTCCTGAACAACCACTTGAAAAAATTCATTGCCGGAAAAACTTCCTTTTTATCCCCAATGGATGGCCTAGCGCTATCCATTTTTTTTTGTGCCTACGCCTTCGGCCGACGGGGTTTCACCCCGTTTTGCCGGAGCACCTTGTAAATTTTTATCGCACTCATCAGAAGGATCACCAACAGCAGCAGGCCGATAAGACCCCAGGCCCAGCTCATATTTTGTTTGACAACCGCAAGCATGACAATGGCCACCAAAAAAATCGTCGCCACTTCATTCCATATCCGCAGTTGCCCGGAAGAATAGCGAAAGATCCCTTTTTTCTGTTGGCGATAGATCATCTGTAGCGAGAAATGATAGAAATACAGGCCGAGCACGAATCCCATTTTGATCCACAGCCAGATGGGAACGGCGCCCATCAGCCAGAGCATCCAGGGACCAAAGATCAGGGTGAGGATCGCAGAAGGCCAGGTGATGCCCATCCAAAGCCGCCGGATCATGAGCGAGAATTGGTCACGAAGGATTGTCCGATCCGGTTCGGGCCGGTCACCTGCCTCGGTGTTGTAGATGAACAGCCGAACCATGTAGAAGAGACCGCTGAACCAGGTCACGATAAAGACGATGTGGAGCGCTTTTATATAATTGTACATAACTATTCCAGGATCATCGATCGGTCACCACCGGCGTAGTCTTTAACCCATCCCGCCAATGCCTTTACCCACAGCGGGTGAGTATTCAGGCAGGGTATCATGGTATAGGATTCACCGCCGGCGTTCACAAAGGATTCCTTCCCACGGATGGCGATCTCTTCCAGTGTTTCCAGACAATCACTCACAAAGGCCGGGCAAAGGATCAGTAGCTTTTTGATCCCTTCCTTCGGCATCTCCTCCAACCGGACATCGGTAAAGGGCTCCAGCCAGCCTTTACCCAACCGGGACTGGAACGAATTACTGTATTTTCCTTCGGGAATCCCGAGCAGCCGGACCATTTCCCTGGTGGTTACCTGACATTGATGACGGTAGCACGTCGCATGCGCCCCTGACGCCACCTCGCAGCAATCCGCCGACTGGAGACAATGCGTTCGCGTGGGATCTGTCTTTCGGATATGCCTTGCCGGAACACCATGATAAGAAAAGAGGATATGGTCGTATCCCTCGGCAAGGTAGGGCCGGATCAGCTCGCTCAGGGCCCTGAGGTAATTGGAGTCGTTGTAGAAAGGCTTGATGAAACTTAACCGGAAGGAGTAATTCTTCCTCCGGTGGACGGTCTCCGCATACTCGACCGCCGTTTCGTAAGAGGCCATCGCATAGTGCGGATACAGCGGGATCGCAATCACTTCCCCGACATCGGGCATCCGGCGCAGAATGGCAGCATAGGCGGCCTCCATCGTTGGGTTGCCATAGCGCATCGCGATCTCCACCGGGACAGCCGTCTGCCCCTCCAGGGCTTGCTGTAACTGCCGGGTGAGCACGATCAGCGGTGAACCTTCTTTGGTCCAGATCGTTTCGTAGGCTTCGGCGGATTTAGCCGCCCGGAACGGAACAATCAACCCGCCCACCAGTATCCGCCGAACAAGGTAAGGATAGTCGATCACCCGTTTGTCCATTAAGAATTCCATCAAATACCGGTGCACGTCATGCGTTGCGGTGGAATCCGGCGACCCGAGGTTCAATAAGATAATAGCGCGTTTGCCGAATGCTTCCATGATTAATGTGCGGGAAATTCGCTTTAAAGCCGCAAAATTACAAGAATCGGGGTGCCGCGACCCACAAATGACATTCTAATGACATTTAAATGCATGGAGTAGGAACGCCGGCAAGTAATTTTGCGTTCGTAATTTATTATGATGCTGACAAAGACCGCTGATATTTCCGGATTTTTCGTCGTTGGGATCAACTATAAAAAGACAGATGCCGCCATCAGAGGTCAGTTCGCTATCGGGAGCGAACAATATGAAAAGATACTTACTCTTTCTTCTTCTTTCAATGTAAGCGAGTTATTTGTTCTTTCCACCTGCAACCGGACCGAGATCTACGGGTTTGCGGATAATTCCGCGCACCTTGCCGGCCTGCTTTGTACCCAAACGACGGGCGAACTGGATGCTTTCCTCGAGCTTGCGTATGCAAAAAAAGGAGCGGCGGCGATCGGGCATCTGTTTGAAGTAGGAGCGGGATTGGACTCACAGATCCTGGGCGATTATGAGATCGTTGGTCAGATCAAACAGGCCGTCAATTTTGCACGGGAACGTGAATATATCGGCCCCTTTCTCGAAAGGCTGGTCAACAGTGTGCTTCAGGCTACCAAGGCGATCAAGAATCAGACAGGGCTTAGCGGCGGGACGGTTTCCGTTTCCTTTGCGGCCATTCAGTATATCAGGGAGCGGATAGCCGACCCCGGCAGCCGGAAGATCCTGCTCATCGGCACAGGCAAGATCGGGCGGAATACCTGCCGCAATTTGGTAGATTATCTCGGCACCCGGAATCTGACACTGATAAATCGCACCGGGTCGAAAGCTGCGGAGCTGGCGGCCGAGATCGGGGTCAGGTATGCACCGGTTGACAGGATCGCAGAATGTGTCGGGTCAGCGGATATCATATTAGTGGCTACAAATGCCGAACATCCTACTTTACTGAGGAGCTGGGTGGAGGGCGCCGGCGAGAAGCTCATCATCGATCTTTCGATACCATGTAATGTGGAGACGTCGGCGGCGGAATTGCCGGGTGTCACGCTGGTCAATGTAGATGAACTGTCGAAGATAAAGGATGAGACGTTGCAGAAGAGAGAAGCGGAAGTCCCGAAGGCAAAGGCGATCATTGCCGAACATATTGCCGAGTGGATGGAGTGGTATAATATGAGGCGCCATGTGCCTGTGCTAAAGGCGGTGAAGATAAAATTAAAAGAATTACACACTTGTCCGGTATTCAGCCGGTTGAGGGGAGAGCCTCTCCCGCTGACCGACGATAATCAAACCGATGAACAAATTCAACGCGTGATCAACGGCATGGCTATCAAGATGCGCCAGCACAATCAGGGAGGCTGTCAATTTATCGAAGCGATCAACGAGTATATTTCTACCAGGGAATAGTGTTATGCAGACCCCGATCAGGATAGGCACCCGAGAAAGCCAGCTCGCCGTCTGGCAAGCTACCCAAGTACAACAGCTGTTGGAAAAAGAGGGGTTTCCCGCGGTCCTGGTCCCGATCAGGAGCGAAGGGGATATCGATCTGAAGACCCCGCTCTACGCTATGGGCATCCAGGGCATATTTACGCGCAGCCTCGATCTGGCGCTGCTGAACCGATCGATAGATATGGCGGTGCACTCCATGAAGGACGTGCCGACACAACTGGCGGAAGGCATCCGGCAGGCAGCGGTGCTGAAACGTGGTCCGGTGCATGACCTGCTGGTCTACAAACGGGATACCGAATTTCTGAAGGAAAAGAATGCGATCGCGCAGATCGCCACAAGCAGTATCAGACGCAAGGCCCAATGGCTCCACAGATATCCGGCCCATCAAATTCACGATCTCCGGGGAAATGTCAACACGAGGCTCAGGAAGCTGGCTGAGGAGACCTGGGATGCCGCCATTTTCGCCCAGGCCGGCCTCGAGCGGATCAACCTGCGCCCCGAAAAAAGCGTCGTGCTTGACTGGATGCTGCCCGCCCCGGCCCAGGGCGCCGTATTCGTGGCATGCCGGGAAGACGATGAATGGCATTATTCGTTATGCCAGCCGATGAATGACCCGGATACGGCTTTATGTACAAAGATCGAAAGGGATTATCTCAGGACCTTGCTTGGCGGCTGTTCCACTCCGATCAGCGCACTGGCGGAGATCGAAGATGGGGACCTGTATTTCAGCGGGCAGTTGCTCTCGTTGGATGGGCGGGAAAACATAACGATCGAGAAGATCCTGCCGGCCGAAGTCGCGGCGGGCATCGGGAAGACTGCGGCGGAAGAACTGCTTGAACGCGGAGGACAGGCGATTGCCGACAGCATCCGGGCTAATATGCCATGAGCGTCCAAACGATATATCTGTTAGCTACGGGAACCGTTCCTCAAGGATTGGAAAAAGAGGCGGAAGGGCATGGGATGGTGCTGGATGTAGTGCCTTTTATCGACATTGAATATCCGGATGGGATCGGCGGCCTTGGAAGTCTTATCGCAAAGCCGCTGACCGTTATCTTTACCAGCGTGAATGCAGTGAATGCGGTGCGACGTTACTTGAAGCAACCATTGCCCGATTGGCGGATATATTGTATCAGCGGAGCGACATCCGCCGCCGTGGTGGAATTGTTTGGAGAGAAAGCGGTAGTCGCAAAGGCAGGATCGGCTTCGGAGCTGGTGGAGGAGATCCGTGTCAGGGAAAAGGGAAAGATTGAAGAGGTCATCTTTTTCTGCGGCGATCATCGAAGAGAGGAATTGCCGGCGATCGGCGTCACCGAAAAGATCGTATACCGGACCATTCTTACGCCGCACCGGATCGACCGGACCTATGACGGGATTGCATTTTTCAGTCCCAGTGCGGTGGAAAGCTTCTTTTCGGTGAATAGCATCACAGCCGGAGTTTCGCTGTTTGCCATCGGCAAGACGACTGAGACAGCTATCCGTGCCGCATGTACGAATCCGGTGTTCCCCGGCAGGCAACCGGATAGGGCGATACTGATCCGCGAGATGATCGATTACTTTTTATTCAAAACATAAACCAGTGACAACACTCCGAAATGATTTGATCATAAGGACGCTGAAAGGAGAGCGGACGGAACGGACACCGGTCTGGATGATGCGGCAGGCCGGCCGCTATCTGCCGGATTATATGAAGCTGAGACAACAATACTCCTTTTTTGAGCGATGCCAGACCCCGGAGCTGGCTGCCGAGATCACGATCCAGCCCGTGGAACAGATAGGAGTGGATGCCGCGATATTATTTTCCGATATCCTCGTGGTACCGCAGGCGATGGGGATGGAAGTTCAGCTGGTGGAGTCAAAGGGTCCTTTCCTGCCCGAACCGATCCGGACGGCGGGGGATTTGGAACGGATCCTCGTACCGGATGTGGCGGAGCGCCTGGGTTATGTATTCGACGCAATACGGTTGGTGAAGCGGGAGCTGGATGGCAGGGTGCCATTGATTGGTTTTGCCGGCGCACCATGGACACTGCTTTGTTATATGGTGCAGGGCCAGGGGTCGAAGACCTTCGATGGCGCAAAGGCGTTTTGTTACACTCAACCACGCACAGCCCACCGGTTACTGCAAATGATCACCGACACGACGATCGCGTATCTGAAAGGC
>DASZJO010000055.1:0-28768 GCA_035948015.1 Puia sp. | reverse complement strand
AGAGGAAGGGTTTGATGTTATAGAGGGCGAGCTGCTTCAGTTCGATATTCGAAAGCTGGTGGGTTTCCAGCGTATAGCCCATGACCGGCAGGATCGACGGGTTCATCTTTTCTACGGTGATCTGGGTCTCGGGCGGAAGGTCGTTCTTGATCTGGTTGATTTTCGACTCGATACGCTGCTGGCTTAAGTCGATATTGGCGTTCCAGTCCATGAAGGCCGAGATCTCACAGCTGCCGCGACTCGTGGTGCTGCGGACATAGTCCAGGTCGGGGACCTGTTTGATGGCATTCTCCAGCGGCTTGGTAACGGTGATCATCATTTTGTCGACGGGCTGGAGCCCCGCGTCGGCGATGACCTTGATCTTCGGGAAGGTGATCTCGGGGAAAAGCGAGGTCTGCATCCTGCTGTAGGCAAAAGCTCCGCCAAGCAGGATGATCGCCAGGGTGACGGTGAGCGGGTTCTTGTAGCTGAGAAAGAAGTTTTTCAACGGTAGATGCTTTAATTATTGATCTCAACCGACTTAATTGCCAGTCTCTACTTTTACCTTGGCCGTGTCCGGAAGGCCATAGTTCCCGGTGATCAGGATCTTGTCATCGGGGTCGAAGATCGGCGACAGCACTTCTACCCTATCGGTCGTCTCGATCCCTTTTTTCACCGGCACTTTGACGGCCGTGGCGCTGTCGAGCAGCTTCATCACCCAGAAATTGCTTTCGGTCTCATCGGTGAGCAGGGCGGATTTGGGCAGGGACTGGGCTTTGGGCCGTGCCGTCCGCAGGATGCGCACTTTGGCGATCAGGTTCTCGGGGATCGCGCTATTGGAATTGATGCGAATAACGACGTTCTGGGTCTGCGAGGCTGAATCCACCGTCGGCATCACCGCTCCGATCGTGCCTTCAAGGCGGGTGCCGTCGGGCAGGAGCAAAGTCGCGGTGTGCTTGCCCAGGACAACGGGGCGAAGCTCGTAGGGAAGATTCAGCAGGAAAACAAAACTATTCCGGTCGCTGATAACCGCGAGCTGTTCGCCATCCTGCACATAGTCACCGGACTGGTGGTCCAACTGGGTGATATAGCCATGCTGGTTAGCTTTGATGGTATTGATCCCGGTAAAGCGCAGGCTGCTGTCCAGCCGGCCGATGGCGTTGCCGATGCTTTGCGCTTCCTTCGTCTTCAGGGTGAACAGCAGTTGGCCGATCTCCACGTATTTCCCGGGATAAACATCGGACGATTGCAGGTAGCCGTTTGCGTTAGCCTTGACATAGCTCTTTTGCAGAAAGGCGGAAACCGCGTTAAGTTCGATGGAGTCATTGAACGGCGCGTTGCTCACTGTGGTGACGGTCACGGGGGTACCAGCTCCGACAGAATCGGCGCCATCGCCTTTGGCGCTGTCGGTTTTGGCAGCGGCGCTGTCCTTGCCGTTATCGGCCCCGTCTTTTCCGGCGGTGTGGGCGCCACAGGCCGTCAGGCAACAGAGGGCCACGATCAGAAGAAGGGGGAAGAGCTTGTTATTCATCGATTCCAGTAATTGATTTGGTTGATAATCTGCAGCCGGGTGATGTAGTTCTGGGTCAATAGGTTTTTAGCATTGAGATAATTGCTCAGCGCGAGTATATAGTCAGCGATCTTCGCGTCGCCTGTGCCCAGGAGTTTACCATTGACGTCGATAAGGGTTTCCGAATACCGCACTTGTTCGTTGATCTGGGCGATGAGATCTTCGGTTGCTTTCAGCTGTTGTGACAGCTGGGCCAGCTGTTGGCTGTACTGGCTGGTGAAGAACTCCTTGTAGCCTGTGCGGGTGCGTTCCTGGATATCCAGTTTGCTGTATTGCATTTTGCGTTGATGGCCGTCGTAAATCGGCATGGTGATGGTCACGCCGAAGCTCACCCCAAAATTCCTGTAGGGTTCGTACATCAAAGATGATGACCAGCCGCCGTCGGCATACAGGCTGGCTTTGGGCCGATAGCCGAAGTCGATCAGGGATCGGTTGTTCCGCAATTTGAGGCTATCGAGGGCGAATTGGCGGAAAAAGACGGAATTGCCGATATCGGGCACGTATTGCAGCTCGATTACCGGGGCAGCCAGCAATGTTGCGCTCGTGTCCACGATCCCACATAGATAGTTGAGGGTGCCGTGGTCGTTGCGGAACTGGATCTCCAGCTGACGGAGCAGCAGTGCCTCCTGTTTCACAGTAACCAGGAAGGCAAGGTAGTCGGTCTGGCGATAGACGTTCTTTTCGGTCAGGTCTTTCAGCAGGCCGGATTCCTTATCCAGCAATTGGAAGATATCCCGGTTGAAATTCAGCTGCTGCAGGTCGCCATAGGTGGTGATATACTGGGCGGTGACGCTCCGCTTAAGATCTTGTTCGGATATCTTCGAGGTATTACCGATGCCCTGGTTATTTAGGCGGATGGTCTCATACTCGGCGTCGAGGTGTTTCTGGCCCACCAGGGTCTTGGTGACCGCGACCACGGTCGTGAAGTTGCCGCCGTTGCTGATGGCCTGATCGTAGCCCCAGCCACGGTAGGTCGGTGCATAAATATTGGTGCTGTTGCCGGCAACCTGCGGCAGGTAGCTGGCATGAATGAGTTGGCTGTCGATCTGACCCAGCTGCACCTGGTTGCGGTAGTCCTTTAGCAGCGGACTGCTGCGCAGCGCCTGGCCGAGATAAAAGTCGAGGTTGGCGGCGGTGTCGGCTTGGGCATGGGCCGCTATTACTGTCGGCCCCAAAAGGAGCAGGACTGCCACCGCCTTACATAGAAACCGTTGTTGAAACATAGGCATACCAAGCGCATTTGCCCGGCCGGAACAAAAATATCGCAGCATTTTGTATGAATTCTGGAGATAAGGACAACCACCGGCCGCAACAGGCGGAGCCCTGAATTGCCCGAACCGGCGTGGCTAACCGGCAAACCGGATTTCAATGACGTGCATCTTGTCCTGGTAAGAATACGCAAGGGGAAAATGGTAATTATCGCAGATCTGGCGAACGATAGCCAGCCCGAGCCCGGTGCCCCCCGAGTGTGCGCCTTTGACGAACCGGTCGAAGATGGTGGCGGGGTCGAAAGACAGCGCCGGCCCGGAATTCGCGATGCGGAGGCTGCTTTCGCGAAGGCGGATGGACAGGTCGCCGCCGTCCTGGTTATGGCGGATAGCGTTCAGGAGCAGGTTATTGAGAAGGATATCGGCGAGGTAGCTATTGATGGGAAGGTTAAGCCGGTCGAGATCTTTATGGACGATGAGGTGGCGATCGCGGAGCGGATCTTCGAGTTGGGCCAGTTTCTCTTCGATCAGCGGAGCCATGTCGATGGAATCGGAACGCGTGAACTGATGGTTCTCGATCTTGGTAAGGAGGAGCAGCGACTGGTTAAGCTGGCGAAGGCGGCTGATCGCATCGTACATCGCCTGGATCGGCCGGTGATGCGTTTCAGCCAGTTCGTGGTCCTGGATGAGGAGGTCCAGCCGGGAGTTAATAATGGCCAGGGGCGTCTGCATTTCGTGCGAGGCATTATCGGTAAAGCTTTTCAGCGTATCGTAATCCTTCATGATCTGCCCGGTCATCTGGCGGGCCACTTCATCGAGGCTGCGGAATTCGTCGGTGGACGTATCGCGAATGGGCAGCGGCTGGCGGCTGGATAGGTTGAATTCCCGCATTCCGGCGAGGGTTTGATAAAAGGGTTTCCAGAGGCGGCGCAGAAGCAGGCGGTTGGCCAGGAACAGGGTCCCCAGCAGCAGCAGGATCATGCCGGCGGTGATGGTCATTATCATGGCCAACAGGTTTTCGGTCGCTTCTTCGGACACGCCGATGGTGACGGTAAAGAGCCGCCCGCCGGCCATGGTCGTAAAAATCAGCTCCCGGTAGGGTTCTTCGCGGTGGTGGCGGACGATCCGGATCGTGTTGAGAAAATGTCGTTTGATGGGCGCTGTGGCCGGCTCGTAGCTGGTTTGCTGGTCATGGTAGTCGGATGGTGGCGGCAGCTGGCCTCGGGTGTGAATGACATCGAGGATTTCGGCCTCTTCGACTTTGATGGTATCATCCAACTGGTCGATAAGGACATAGCGCATGGTAAAATAATAGCCGATGCTGCCTATCAGCAGGGCAAGAATGCTGGCGACGATGTTGACGCGGCTATATTGCGTGAAGAGTTTCATGTTCCTTCGCAAATCTAGTCAATCGGAACGATATGGGCAGCAGCGGGTGGAACGTGGCAGGCGGGCGGTCACACGGCGGTCGGCATCCGGACGGTTAGCAGGCAGCCTTTGCCGGGAGAGGTCTCAAGGGAAACTTCGCCGTGATAAAGTTGGGCACGTTGATAGATATGGGAGAGGCCCAGGCCCTGCGGGGTCGTCATGGCGTCGAATCCCTGCCCGTCGTCCGCGATGGAGAGGCGCACCTGGGCTTCCAGGCAGTGAAGGGAAATGCGCACTTCTGACGCGCGGGCATGCCGGATAATGTTCTTCAGCTGTTCCTGCAGGATGCGGAACAAGGCAAGCTGGCGATCCTTCTCCAACAGTTCTATATCGGACCGGTTGTCGTGTGTAAACTGGATATGGTAGGAAGCGGCATGGCGGATATCGTCTACCAGCCGGGTGATATGGCCGACGAGGCCCATCTCATTAAAATGCGGATTGACCAGTCCGAGGGAAAGCTGACGGATTTCTTCGATAGCACATTCCGTCAATTCGGAGACCTTAGTGCGGATATCTTCGGAACGGTAATATTCTTCTTCCGGGAGTCGCAGGTAGAGATTAGCGGTAGTAAGGATCTGGTTCACGTTGTCGTGAAGCTCATGGCCGATGCGTTCGCGCTCCTCCTGCTGGGCGCGCACGATGGAATCGGTGATATCAAGCGCGGCGCAGCCGACCATTGGAAAAGCGAGTATCTCCTGGATGGGGAAGAGTGTAAGCTGATAATAGCGTGTGGTGCCGTCAGGCATGGCCGAACGGACACTGCTGTGATCGGGCAGTTTGCGGGAAAATACCCGTTTGATCTTATCCTCGAGGGTGGAAGCAAGGTCGGAAGAGAACATAGCCGAGAGTTTGCTGCCGATGACCGTGTGCTGATCGGAGCGAAAATAGTTAAGCATAGCCTGATTGGCATAGATCAGGTTGTGCTGATAGTCCACGATCCAGGTCAGATGGGGATTGTGATCCATGAAGGAGATAATTCCTTTACTCAGGTTTTCCAGGATGGTCCGACTATGTTTCATTATGATACAAAGGAACGGAGAATGAGAACGGGAAAAAATAGAAGAGACTGTGATGTTACTGTACCATGTTTTACTATTATAAGTAGAATATTTACTACAACTAGGGGTAAGTAGGGAGTGATCGCTCAGAGCAGCGACTCGATAAGCGCAGGGATCTCCTCGAATTCGGTGGATTTGTCGAGAAATCGAAGGGCACCGAGCGAGGCGCATGCCGAACGGTAGGATTCGTCCGACTGGTTGCTGATCATGATAACGATTATGGCGGGGAACCGCTTACGGACGACACGAAGGAGTTCGACGCCGCTCTTATCCGGCAGGTGGACGTCGAGGAGAAGGATGTCGGGCGGCCGGATGCCGATCAGGTTGAGCGCCTCACCGTAACTGCCCGCGTAGGTGATCTGATCCGGGGGAAGCAGTCCTTCCAGCATGTTAAGCAGCCGCTCGATGATGAGCGACGAGTCATCGACGATGAATAAGGACCTCATGGTGTACACCTGATTTGCGACGGTGCGTGAAGCTACGATTGTCTGACGACAGCGGGCGTAGGCGGAGGCACCCAAATACTGTAGAAATAATAACGGAAACAGCGTAGAACATGCGCTACAGAGCGCCGGGCGGGCGCGGTCACAGCAGGTTATTCTCCATGGCGTACCGGGTCAGGTCATAGTTGGTCTTCATGTTCATTTTGGTCAGGATGCGGGCGCGATAGGTGCTGATCGTCGTGACACTGAGGCAAAGCTGGCTGGCGATCTCCGAAACAACCTTTCCGGAGGCCAGGAATTTCATCACTTCGAATTCGCGGTCGGACAGGCTTTCATGTGGAAGGTGGTCGGTCTCCTGATCGAGGTGGAAGGCCAGTTTTTCTGCCAGCGAGGAGGTGATGTATTTCTTGCCCAACAGGATCCGGCGGATAGCGAACACCAGCTCCTCCGATGCAGAATCCTTGCAGAGGTAGCCGTTCGCGCCGGCTTTCAGAGCGCGGATGGCGTATTGGTCTTCCGAGTGGGCGCTCAGGATCAGGACAGGCAGGCGGGGGTGATCGCGGCGGATCTGTTGCAGCACTTCCAGTCCGCTCTTATCCGGCATCGAGATATCGGTGATGACAACGTCCCATTCTTCCCGGAGCACTTTCATAAACAGGGTCGCGGCGTCTGCGGTCTCGGTTATCTGCGCGCTCGGGTACTCCTCGAGAAGGATCTGTCTCAATCCCTTCCGAACTACGGTATGGTCATCTGCGATTAAAATCCTTAACATGCCTATTTATTATTTGCGGAAGATGCACTTCCGAATTATATTGTCTGAGACGATAATACCGGCGGCAATGGAACGGTCACTGCCAGCCGAAATCCTTTGGTTTCGCCATTGCCGATCTCCAGCCTTCCGCCCATCATCAGCGCCCTCTCCTTCATTCCGACAAGTCCGAGGGTCTTCCCGCCCACTTTTTGGGGGTCCAATCCTTTGCCGTCGTCTGCAACGGTCATGCATACACCGCCTTCCGCCGGGTCCAGCCTAATGAAGACCCTGGAGGCCGAGGCGTGGCGGGCAACATTGGTGAGCGATTCCTGGCAGATCCGGAACATCCCGATGGCAATATCGGGCGGGAACTCCATATCGGAAATGGTAGACTCAAAAACGGTTCGGATGCCGGCTCTTTTCTCGAATTCCTGGCTTTGCCATTCTATGGCTGCAATCAGCCCCAAATCGTCAAGGATGCTTGGCCGCAAGTCGGTGGCGATCCGGCGCACGGTTTGTATGGTCTCGTCGAGGAGGCTCATGGTATTTCGCAGCTTTTGCCGGGCCTGGTCCGAGGCCGCGCCGTCGAGTCGTTTGGCGATCCAGAAGAGATCCATTTTGAGCCCGGTGAGCTGTTGACCCAGCTCGTCATGGATCTCGCGGGCGATGGCTCTTCTTTCCTCTTCCCGCACCCGTTGCAGCCGGGAGGTGAGGTCCCGCAGCTCTATGTTGGAAAGCGTCAGCTCAGTGGTCTTCTCCTCTACCTGGCGCTCCAGCTCTTCGTTGAACTGCCGCAGTTTTGCTTCCGCCTTCAGCCTTTCGGTCACGTCGCGGCATACCATAATATAACCGTCAACCCGGCCCTTTTCGTTGCGCGTCCGGGAGATCGAGATGGCGATATCCAGGGGAGCCCCACTTCGCGTATGGTAGACAACAAATCCCTTCCAATAGCCTATCTCCAGCAGTTCCCGCCGGATCTCCGCCCGCTGTTCGTCAGGCATAGGATTGCGCATTACTTCATTGAGCGGTTGGCCGATCACTTCGGATGCGCTGTAACCGAACAGGGCCTCTGCGGCCTTGTTAAAGCTGACCATCCGGTAGTCTGCATCGACGGTAAATATGGCGTCGCTGGAGTCTTCCATTAGCCGGGCCTGGTAGGCGATCTTCTCCTGCGCCTGTTTGCTTTCCGTAGTATCGCGGACAACGACGGCATAACCCTGTAACAGCCTATCATCATTCCGGATCGCGGTAAAGGTCACTTCCGCCCAATACCGGGTGCCATCCTTGCGCAGCCGCCATCCTTCCCGATGATATTGGCCATGTTCGGCCGCCTGTCGAAGGTTATGTTCCGGGAGGCCGTCATCAACGTCCTGGCGGCTATAGAACATGGAATAATTTCGACCGATGGCCTCATCAGCGGAGTAACCGGTAATGGCCTGCGCGCCCTCGTTCCAGCTGACGAGGCACCCCGACGCGTCGAACATGACAATGGCATGATCCCTAATGCTCCCGACCAGCAGGCGGTATCGTTCCTCACTTTCCTGCAAGGCCTTCCGAACCCGCAGGTTGGTAATGTCACGGCGATTCAGCAGCGTGGTATTGTACCCGATAAAAGCCACCCAGAAGAGCATGATGCCCGTGAGCAGGATCGCCGCCGAGAGCTGGATGCTGACGGCATCGCGCCAGGGGCTGAAAAGCGCCGCCCAGCCGAAAATTATCGGGACCAGCAAAGCGAAAGGGATTGACAGGCGGGCCATAACGCTGCCCGAATAGGGGCCGGTGATCGCTCGCATGATGCCTTTTCCAGGGGCCGCGAAAAGCAGGCCCAGCGAGAGCAGGATGAAGCAAACGGCGCTTGGTGCAGCCATGGGGAGGGTGACGCCGGGGAGGTGCAATTCCTTTACGTCATACAGGAAGCAGACCAGGGTAAAAAAACCGATCAGGCCGACGCCGATAGCCAGCAGCTGAGTGCTAAGGATTGCCGGGCGGCGTCGGGACGGAAGCAGCAGCAGGGCAGCACCGGAAAGAATAAATGTGATCGCCGTGCTGGGCGACATCGTCCTTGGGGTCGCAAAATGTGCCCGGACATCGACCAAGAGCTGGTTGGAATATAGGAGGAAATCCACCCGCCAGAATTCCGGCCAGCAGACGGAGATCAGCCGCAGGAGACCGATGATAAAGACCAGCAAAGCCAGGACGAGGCCTACTGCGCTTCGCCGGGTACTGCGGCGGCGTGGTGTCAGGATTAGCAGGGATGCTCCTGAAAGCAGAAAGGTCGCTGCGGTGACGGGGTTCATAACCTCTAAGCCTGGCCAGGGATGCTTAAATGACCCGATATCCAATTGCCAGCCCACCAAAACCAGCAGCGCCACCAGTATCAGGATCGCGCTAAATGTCACCACTACCCCGGTAAAATAGATCGACCAACGCTTCAAACCGCTGATTGTTAGAGAGTCAGTCTTGGGGTGCCTTTTCATTTAACTAAATTTACCTTTTTTTTCTATGTTTCTCTGGCAATCGTCTGATAAATACACTGTCAATCGTCCGATATTAGGCCCGACTTTTGCCCCGGCGGCAAATTTTCCGGGCGGGAAAGGTGATTTCTAGTAATATATCCGTAGCTTTGCAAACTCTTTAAAAACCCGTTTCAAGCTCTTTAAAAAGCATTCATGAGCAGCCGCAGAGAATTTGAAATAGCGTTTGTGGGCCTTAAGGCTGGCATCCATGAGTTTAGCTATCGGATCACCGATCGGTTCTTCGAAGCTTACCAGCAGCAGGACTTCCGGCACTGTGATGCTCAGGTCAAGCTGACGCTTGACAAGAAGAACAGCTTTATGCTGTTGAAGTTCGAGATTACGGGGAAGATCGAGATCGATTGTGACCGCTGCGGGAACGTGCTGCCGCTTGACCTCTGGGATGAGTTCAATATCCTGGTCAAGCTGGTTGAAGATCCGGATATCATGAACCAGCAGGAGGAGGACCCCGATGTGTACTATATCTCCAAAGGAGAAAGTCATCTGTACCTGTCAGACTGGATTTATGAGTTCATCAACCTCAGCATTCCAATGCAGCGGATGTGCAAACCTGAGGAGATGGGCGGCCCGCACTGCAATAAAGAGGTGTTGGAAATGCTGAAGAAGCTGGAGGAGGAAAAGGGATCGTCGGGTAATCCAGTGTGGAAGGGACTGGAGAAGTTCAAGGACCTGGGTAAATAGATTAGAATATATTTGGTTACATTAAAAATTGAATTGATATGCCAAATCCGAAAAGAAGACATTCCCAGCAGCGCAGCGCCAAGAGAAGGACGCATTACAAGGCTGAGAAGGTGACGTTGAGCAAGGACAGCACTACGGGCGAAATACATGTTCGCCATCGTGCGCATACCAGCGAAGGGAAATTATACTACAAGGGAAAAGTAGTTACGGAAACTTCTCCGATCAAGTAAGACGTCGGAAAATCCCAAAGGTCCCGAATGAATATCGGAATAGACATGATGGGAGGCGACTTTTCACCGCTCGAGGTGGTGAACGGTGTGCAGCTCTATGTGCGTGAATCCCCGGCGAAGGCCGTCCTTTGGCTGGTCGGGGACGAGCAACAGGTGGGGCCCCTGCTGGTGGAGCAGGGTATCCCGGCCGAAGCCGTCCGGATCGTTCATGCCAGCCAGGTGATCGAAATGAAGGAGCACCCCACCCGGGCCTTTAAGGAAAAGCAGCAGTCTTCGATCGCGATCGGGTTCCAACTGCTGGCGACCGGAAAGATGGATGCCTTTATCAGCGCCGGCAATACCGGGGCGATGCTGGTCGGAGCCCACTATAGCCTCAAACCGATCGAAGGGATCCTGCGTCCCACTATTTCAACTGTCCTCCCAAAAGAGAATGGAGGAACCGGTGTCCTGCTGGACGCAGGCGTGAATGCCGACTGTAAGCCGGAGAACCTCAACCAGTTCGCGGTGCTGGGATCGTTGTATGCAGAGCATATCCTTGGGATCGCCAGGCCGCGGGTCGGGCTGCTGAATATCGGCGAGGAGGAAGGAAAGGGGAATATCCTGACCCAGGCGGCCTATCCGCTGCTGAAAGAGAACAATCAAATCCATTTTATTGGCAATATAGAAGGCCGGGACCTGTTGATGGACAAGGCCGATGTCATGGTCTGTGAAGGTTACACGGGCAACGTGATCCTAAAACTGGCAGAATCGCTGTATGATATCGCGAGCCGGCACCGGATCGAAAGCGAGTTTTTCGATCGATTTGATTTTGAATATTACGGTGGCACTCCCCTCCTGGGTGTTACCAAACCCGTTATCATTGGCCACGGGATTTCGCATGGCAAAGCCTTTCTTAATATGATGAGGCTCGCGCAAAAAATGCTGGAGACCGATCTGCTCGGTAAGATGAAAGAAAGTTTCCATTCATAAACCGGACTTCGTCCATGATCTCCTTTTTCCATTATTTCGTTGCATACTGGCGGCGCAATTCAAAAGTTAGCTTTTGGATAACCGTTTTGCTGTTGGCGATGCTGATCACGATCAACTATACGGTCGGGATCGAGCGGCGGATCCAGGGCTTCGAGGCATGGTATTGGGTCTATGGAGGTCAGGCAGCTTTTTTTGGCGCGGTAGTGGCGATCGCATGGAGCTTGCAGATCAAGTGTGGAGGCGTCGTGATGAACAAGGGATTGCTGCGGCTGTTGGTCGTTGCGGTACTGCTATTCAGCGCCAAGATGGTCCACTGGGATCTTTCGCCGTGGCCGCCGGGGTCCCCCGGTTCATTATGGAACCGTTATTGGGTGATCGTTACGCAGCTGCCGGCGAAGCTGCTGTTGCTGTTCGGGGCGATGTGGGTGCTGTGGAAGACAGGCTGGCTGGCCGCTCCGGAGATGCCCGATGACACCGGCAGCAGGCGAGGCGGTTTTCGCAGGGCGGTAGGGCTGACGATGAAGGGATTGCATGCCGGACCGTATTTCGGGCTATTGCTCCTGCTTGTGCCGCTGGTCGTACTGGCTTCCACGCAACCGGATTTTCTGCGGGTCTATCCAAAGATCAAGGCGATCGCATTTATGAGCAGTTATCCGGGGCCGTTATGGCTCCGGCAGTCTGGTTATGAGCTGTCCTATGGGCTCGACTTCCTGTCGATAGAGGTCTTCTTTCGCGGGCTGCTGGTGATCGGGCTTGTGCGGTATGCCGGGGAGCAGGCGATCCTCCCCATGGCGGCCTTCTATTGTACCATTCATTTCGGGAAGCCGCTGGGCGAGTGTATCACCTCGTTTGCGGGAGGGATGGCGCTGGGCGTTCTGGCGTACCGGACGCGGTCTGTGCTGGGGGGGTTGATCATACATCTGGGGTTGGCATGGCTCATGGAGGTGGGTGGGTGGGTGGGGCATAATTTTTTTGCTTACTTTTAGCCTTCAGCCAGATAAAAAAACTTACTGCAATGTCGAAGAGAAAAGTTTTGATGCTCCCAGCGATCTTATTGACGGTCCTGACAGCTTTTTCCCAGCAACGGATCGGTAACGAAACATCCGAACAGAAGCACAAACGTATGGCCTGGTGGACAGACGATCGCTTTGGGATGTTCATCCACTGGGGGCTGTATTCCGAAGCGGCCCGGCACGAATGGGTGAAACACAACGAGCACATGACCAATGAACAGTACCGGAAATACTTCGAACTGTTCAATCCCGATCAGTTCGATCCGAAAAAATGGGCCCGGGAAGCAAAGGCAGCGGGGATGAAATATGCCGTCCTTACCACCAAACATCACGAAGGATTTTGCTTATTCGATTCGAAATTTACCGACTATAAAGCGACCAATACGCCGGCCAAACAGGACCTGGTTCGTGAATTTGTCGACGCTTTCAGGGCTGAGGGGATAAAGGTCGGGTTCTATTATTCGCTGCTGGACTGGCACCATCCCGATTATACGATGGATGATGTGCATCCCCTCGTTCAGGTCGACACCAGCGAGGCGAATTATGTCCGGCTGAACAAAGGGCGTGACATGAACAAGTACCGTCAATACCTTAAGGATCAGATCACGGAACTGATGACCAACTACGGCAAGATCGATGTCCTCTGGCTTGACTGGTCCTGGTCGAAAAGCAGCCTTCGGGAGAAAAGTGCCAATGACTGGGATGCGGTTAACCTGGTGCGGCTGGTCAGAAAATTGCAGCCCGGCATCATTATCAATAACCGGCTAGGCCTGGATAACTATCAGGACGGCGGTGATTTTGAAACGCCGGAGCAGGTGAGCACTGCGGAGCTTGCCAAATACAAGGGAAAGACATGGGAGACCTGCCAGACTTTTTCGGGCTCCTGGGGTTATTACCGGGATGAGAACACCTGGAAAACACATCGCCAGCTACTTGACCTGCTGATCTCCTCCGTCAGCAACAGCGGGAATCTCATCCTGAACGTCGGTCCTACGGCGCGGGGAGAGTTTGACTATCGCGCTACACGCGCGCTCGACAGTCTCGGCTACTGGATGCATGCCAACAGCAAGGCTATATACAATTGCACTAACGCGCCCGATGGCTTTCAAGCGCCGGCGGGGTGTAAGCTGACGTATAACAAAACTACCGGCCGTCTGTATATCCACGTTTTCGACTATCCGCAGGGGAAGCTGATCTTACCCGGTTATCAGGGTAAGATCAAATATGCGCAGTTCCTGAATGATGATTCGGAGCTTTTGTATAGGCCTTCCGGGTCGGACGACCTGGAGCTTACCCTCCCGGCAAAGCGACCGCCTTATGAGATCCCGGTCATCGAACTTATTCTGACCGCAGCACCCTGACCGGATTCACGCTCGCCGATCTGATCGCCTGAAAGCTGATGGTCAGCAGGGTAATGACCATCAGGACGAGTGCGGCGAGGACAAAGACCGCCGGGCCCATGGTCACGCGGAATGCGAAGCTTTCCAACCAGCGATGCATGATCCAGGCAGCGAGCGGAATGCCGATCGCCAGCGCAACCGATACCAGTGTGAAAAAGTCCTTTGATAGCAGCAGGGCGATGGTTGAGGCCTTTGCGCCTACCACCTTCCGGATGCTCATCTCTTTTTGGCGTCGTTGGGCGGTATAGGCAGCCAGGCCGAAAAGTCCCAGACAGGAGATCAGGATAGCGATGCCGGCAAAGTAGCGGGACAGGATCGACACCCGCTCCTCTGATGCATAGAGGGCCTGATAGTCCGTATCCAGGAAGGCATATTCGAGGGGAAGGCCACGGTTGAACTGTTGGTAAAGGCGACCCAGTTTGGCCAGCGTTTCCTGTTCGGTCCCGCCTTTGATCTTGATATAAATATCGCTGTTCCCTTGACTCTGCCAGCGTAAGAAGAACGGGGTTACGCCTTTATACATGGAATGGAACTGGAAATCTCTAACTACGCCGATGATCGTCTTCTTTTGTTGCCGCCAGGTCGTTACCGTCTGGCCGATGGCGTTTTTTAGTTTCATGGCAGCGATCGCGGTCTCATTAAAAATGATCCCGTTCGTATCGGCGGGGTATTGCAGGGAAAAGGCCCGGCCTTCCTTCATTTGCAGCCCCAGCATGTCGATCATGCCATAGTCCAGGTCCAGTCCATCAAATTCCACCCCGTCGTTGGCCAATTTACCGGGCCAGCTGATCCCACCGCCGCTCTGCGAATACATCCCGGTCATATTTCCGTCCATGCTGGAGGCGCCGACAACGCCAGGCAGTTGCCGCGCGGCAGTCAAAAATGCAGGTAGCGAATTGACGAGATTACCTTCAGCGTGAAAGTGCAGGACATTGTCCCGGTCATAGCCAAGGTTGCGGTGCTGAATAAAGTCCATTTGCTTGTACACGACCATGACCGAGATGATCAGCACGACCGAGACACTAAACTGAAAGACAACCAGCCCCCGGCGAACCCAGGATTCGCTGGCCGTGTTGCTGAGTTTGCCTTTCAACACCAGCACGGGCTTGAACCCGGAGAGATACCAGGCGGGATAGCTCCCTGCCACCAGACCGGTGACCAGGGTAATGCCGGTCAGCGCTTCGGCGAGACCGGGGGTAAGATGCAAGCCCATGTCCTTCCCCGTTAACTGGTTGAAAGCCTGCAACAGGAGGCGCACCAGGACGAGCGCAAGGATCAGCGCCAGAAAGGCCATTCCCATGGATTCGCCGATATATTGACCCAACAATCGCCAGCGGCCCGCCCCGATCACTTTGCGGATGCCGACCTCTTTCATCCTGGTGGCTGCCCGGGCCGTAGACAGGTTCATGAAATTGATACAGGCGATCACGAGAATGAAAAGCGCGATGATCAAAAAAAGCTGGATGTATTCGATCCGCCCGCCGTCAGGGATGCCGTTCTCGAAATGATTGTAGAGGTACCGGTCGGAGTACTTTTGGAGGTATAGGGTCCCTTCATATTTCGACATTTCCTTGTTGTGATACAAAGCAGCCACCTTTTTTTGCGTGAAGTCTTTCACTTTCGCATTGAACCGCGGGATATCTGTTCCTTTTTTCAGCAGCAGGTAGGTATGAATGCTGTTGCTTCCCCAGTCGGTGACATCACCGTAGGTACCGCTTTCTTTTGTCTTGAAGAGGTCGTAGGAAAACAGCAGGTCGAACTGATCCGTGGCGTTGGCAGGGGGCGCCTCATAAACGCCGGTGATCGCATAGGAGCCGTCGAATTTATCGTTGTTATTCCAGGCGATGGTCTTACCGATGAGGTTGTCTGTCGTGTTAAACAAGGCCCGGGCGAGCTTATCGGAGATCAGCACGCCATAATTGCCCGCGAGCAGCGACGTTCGTTTCCCCTCGAGCAGCCGATAGGAAAATAGGTTGAAGAAGTCTTTATCGGCGAATTGCTCTCTCGCCTTTAGGGATTTGCCGTTATATGTCGCAACGCCCGGGTGGGTCTCGATCTTCACTGAAACGGCGTCTTCGACCTCCGGGAGATCCGCCTTCATGGCATCGGCCAGCAGGCCTGGGGTATGTTCCGAAGTAAAAACTGTTCCGTCACTGTTGGGGGAGTTCTTGATCACGAGGTACAGTTGGCTGTCCTTTTCATTGAACTTGTCGACACTGCGTTCGTCGCTTACCCATAAATAGATAAGGAAGGCGCAAGCGAGTCCGGAGGCCAGGCCGGCCAGGTTGAGGATTGTAGACTGGCGGTCTCTCGCGAGACGCCGGGCGATATGTTTGATATAGGTGCTGAGCATAATGCGTTATTCTGTTTTTAAGCTAATGACCGGGTTTACCAGGGCGGCCTTCGTCGTCTGACCGACAATGAGCAGGGCCATCAGGATGGCGAGCCCGATCAATGCCGCGGCAAATGGAAATACGGTGATGGTTATCCGTGTAGCATAGCTGTCCAGCCATTGATGCATCACCCAATAAGCCAACGGGCTCGCGACAATCCCTGCTATCAGCAGCAGCGGCAGGTATTCCCGCAGGAAGAGCCGGACGATGGCGGGAACGCTCGCGCCGATAACCTTGCGAATGGCGATCTCCCTGGTCCGCTTCTGCACGCTCAGGGATAGCAGCCCAATTACCCCCATAATGACAATGACGAGCGAAAGCGCGGTGGCGGTATTGGCGGCTTTCTGCAACCGGAGCTCGCTGCTGTAGACGGCCGACAAGGTGTCATCCATGAACTTATATTCGAAGGGCGATCCCGGCAGGAGCTTGCTCCATTGTTTTTGCAGGTCGGCGAGTGCAGTGGACATGTTGCCAGGCCGCAGCTTGAAGGATAGATAACGGTACGTGGCCGCCAAACCGATATGGGTAACGATCGCCGGTTTGATGGGCGTGCCCATGGCCTCGAAGTGGAAGTCTTTCACCACCCCGGCGATGGTAAAGACCTGGGAAAAATTGACGAACCGGAACCGCTGACCGATCGCTTCGGCAGGCAGCTTCCAACCCAGCGCACGGGCAGCGCTCTCGTTGATCACCATGCGCATGGAATCATCGTTATTATAAATGAGGTCTCGATTGAAAAACTCACCCGCTGCCATCGGGATCTGATAAACCGACGCAAAATGTTCATCGGCGACGAATTGCTGGACCACGACCGCGTGGGTAGAATCGCTACCTTCCTTATACATAGCGCGGCTGTCGCCATAATTGCCATTGGGGATCTCGAAGGATACTGTCGCCGCTTTTACCTGCGGCATGGCGGCAAAGGCGCTTCGCACATCCTCCATATGTTCGGTACCTTTTAGACTCCAGTCCCGCGGCACCTGGGCGGATACCACATATTCTTTATCATAGCCCAGCTGATTGCTGAAGAACAACTGAACCTGTGCCGATATGATCAGGACGGCAACGAGGGCGATGATGGCTACGCCGAATTGAAAGCCTACCAGTCCTTTTCGTAGCAAGGTATGATCCCTGAGTGTGCCTCGTTGACCTTTGAGAGAGTCGACACTGGGCATGGCGGCGAGGACGAAGGCTGGGTAGAGCCCGGCCAGCAGACCTAGTCCGAGGGCAAAGTAGGGCAACAATATCCAGACCGCTGCGGGCAAGCTCGCAAGCGAAGGCATTGCCTTACCCAGCATCCCGGAAAAGAAGGGGCTGCAAAGGATATAAAGAATTAGCGAAAGGCCCGTGGCCAGGATCGCCAGCAGAATTGACTCGGTCAGGAATTGACCGACGAGCTGCAGGCGCACTCCGCCCAGCACCTTCCGCACGCCGATCTCTTTCATCCGCGACGCCGACCGGCCAACGGCGAGATTGACGAAATTGATAACAGCCATGATCAGGATAAAGGCGGCGATATAAAAAAGTGTGTTCATCATCTTCCGGGCGCCAAAGAGATAATATTCAGTCAGCGGTCTTGGCTTGACTTGCAGTAGGGCAGCAACCTGGGGGAAGTTGACCTTTATGAGGTGGCTGATCGGTTCGGCGAGTTGTTCGGGCCGGACACCCGGTTGAAGTTCGACATAGCTGGCAATATAGGGGTTCTGCCAGTCCATATTCCGGCCGAAGAAGGGTTGACTGATCTCCGGGATGAAAATGAAGTTTTCGGTTCCGTTGGCGAGCAGGGTCACTGAATTGCGTGGCGGGTCTTCCATGACGCCGGTGATCCGGAAGTCTCGTTTGCCGCCGGCGAAATTGGCGACGGTCAGGTTACGGCCTACCACGTCGGTGCGGCCAAAATATTTGAGGGCTTTGCTGGCGGTGATGACGATCGTATAGGGATCTTTTAGCGCGCTGTGGGGATCGCCGTCGATCATCCGGAATCTGTACATGTCGAGCATGGTGCTGTCGGATATGCCCACGCTTTCCCGAAAATGCTGGTCACCCACCGAGATATCGCAGCCGACGCCATCCCAGCGAAAATAGTTTGCCACCAGTGAGGGATAGTTGGTTTTCAGCGCGACGGCGAGTTGTCCCAGGGTGGTATAAGGTAAACCCATGGAAGGGTCTTTCCATTGGCTTTCCAGGAAATATTGCCGGTCGGCATGACGCAAGTCACGGTTGACCCGCCATTCGCTCCAGCTAAAAGCTGCGATCAGCAGAAAGAAGGCGATCCCGATAGAAAGGCCGAGGACGTTTAGCACGGTAAAGAAACGGTTGCGCGTGAGATGGCGCACCGATGTCCGGAAATAGTTGCGGATGAGCATGGAAGGCATGTTGGTCAGCCTTGGGCAGGCAAAACAATGCCAGATTTACAAGCGGTTGACTATTAATTGCCTGAATGGGTTGGAGGTTCCCGGGCTGTTCGATTCCGACCAGTCATTGTGCGGTTTGCGCAGGAGGGCCGCGCGGGGAAAGAGAGAAAAAGCTACCAACCTGTAAGCCGGATCCTGTTCCCGTCGCGAGACGGGTGGCCATCATTTATCTGGCCCCTGCATTACTGCAGGGATCTAGCTGCCTACCCTCCGGCATCGGGCGGGCCGCCCTCAATCGCCGGTATACGTGGCATTTCAGCATGCAAGGTTTACCCGCGCCGGCAGTTACCTGCCGGCGCCGTGGGCTCTTACCCCACGTTTTCAACCTCACCGCCCGGCTTACGCCGGGCGGCAGTTATTTTCTGTGGCACTATCTGTGAACGCTCGCGCGTCGATAGACGCGTGCGTCCCCCGGCGCTTAACCGGTGCATTGCCCTGTGCTGTCCGGACTTTCCTCCCCCTGAAGAACAGGGAGCGATGACCCGGTTGGTAGCGGGGTAAAGATACGAAAATTCCGCAGGGCGGGGGTCAGGCGAAATTATCCGCCTCCCGGTAGGCCTTGATCAGCGCGGTTTCGCCATCTTTCCCGGGAAGGGCATTCCCGTGCTCCATGCCCAGCATGCCTTTATAGCCCTTGTCGTAGATATGTTTGAAAATATTGTGATAGTCCATTTCGCCGGTACCCGGCTCATTGCGGCCGGGGTTATTGCCGATCTGGAAGTAGGCGATCTCGGTCCAAGCGAGGTCGATATTGCGAATGAGGTTGCCCTGGTTTCGCTGGATATGATACATATCGAACAAGACCTTACAGGACGGGCTGTTGACGGCACGGCAGATCTCGAAGGCCTGATCGGAGGTACGAAGAAAGAGGTCCGGCGTGTCGCTCAGCGCCTCCAATACCATAACGATGCCATGCGGTTCGAGGATCCCGGTCCCTTGCCGCAACGCGTCGATGACGTTGGCCGTCTGGATACCCATCGGCAGGTGACGCTCGAAATCTCCCGGCACCACGGTGGTCAGCTTGCCGCCGCATCGTTTGGAGACCTCCACCGCCTGACGGCAGCCTTTCAGAAATATCTCGAGGTTTTCCGGTTTGCCGGTAGCAGTGGAGTTGGCGCCGTTGCCGCCTTTGTCCAGAACGAAAACGCCCATCGACATGCCTAGTTTCGCGAGGGTGTCTCCTATCTGCTGTTGCTGGTCCACTGGCCGCTGTGCCATTCCGTTATCTTCGATGGCGCGGAACCCCTGGTCGTAGGCAAATTTGATCTGGTCGATGAAGTTGGGCCCGGCGCTGTGTTTGAACATGCCGTCGTGCGTGGCGTAGTTCAAATGAAAGGGTCCGTTGTCCCCGGCATACGAATTGCGGCTTGCCGCGTTTGTCACACCGGCGGTCATCAAAGAAGCACCGGCCATCAGCGATCGTTGAAGAAAAGATTTGCGTTTCATCCAGCCAATTTAGATCAATCTTTTCGATCTCCACAACCGAAAGGCCAGAATCAGGTCAGGATAGACCGGAGTGCCGTCGACGGTGTAGCGGCGCCGGCCCGCGGGGAAGGTCGAGCCGAGCAGTCCGAAAGCGGCAAACAGGACAAGGAAGCCCAGCCAAAAACGTAGGAACCCGGGCAACACCTCGATCTGCAGGAGCAGGCAGGCCAGGACGCCGAGCAGGATGGAAGCCAATGGGCCGGCAAGTAAATAACATATTTGCTGATTGATAGAAAATGACGCGCCGCCGGGCTGACACATACCCCTGAACCACAAAAATGGATTGTACTTGATCCAGATCTTTAGCCTGCCAAGGCGAAGTCCGATGGATTGCCGCCGGTCACCGAAAGACCCGACATAGACGGTGGCGCAGGAATGCGGGGTCGCCAATACAGGAAGGGCATGGCCAAGTTCGTGCACGAGTACATGAATAAAGGAACTCAGCAATAAAAGCAGGAGGATGGGTACTACGGTATTAAAAAGATACAGGAAGATCACAGGGATAAATATAGATAATATAGTTAATTTTGGCAAGCTACACTTGAGGTAACCCCAAAAACAGCAATTATGCTAATGAACTACCTCAAGACGGCCTTTCGTAATCTTTGGAAGCGCCGCGCATTCTCCCTCATCAACATCGTCGGCCTGGCATTTGGGATGACGGCTTCTTTCCTGATCTTTCTGTATGTTCGGTTCGAGGTAAGTTATGATTCGTTCCACTCGAGGGCAGACCGGATCTATCGTGTGGTCTGCGATGTGAAGACACCCAGCGAAACGGTGCACGCCAACGGCCCCGCCTGGCCCGTCGGACCTGCCCTGAAGCGGGAGTTCCCGGACATAGAGCGTGCGGTCCGGACCGCCACCGTAAGCTTTCTCTTTAGAAAAGGAGACATCAAGTTCCAGGAAGAGAATTCCCTGCTGGCCGATCCCGATTTCTTTAGGGTCTTCGACTTCCCGTTGTTGAAGGGCGACCCGAACACTTGCCTTAAGGAGCCCTTCAGCGTTGTCTTCTCCGCCGCGGCCGCAAAAAAATATTTCGGAGATTCCAACCCTATAGGTCAGACACTTCTCCTTGCCCAGAAAGGCTGGCCGGTGAGGGTGACGGGGGTTATGAAAGACCTGCCGGGGAATTCCATGGTCAGCGGGGATGTCGTGGTGTCGATGAGCACGGAGACGATGCACCTCAATCAGGGTCTCGAGGATACCTGGTTATGGTGGACCTACCACCCGGTGTGTTACCTGCTGCTCAGGCCGCATGCCAGGCCGTACGCCCTTCAGACCGGGTTCGCACCTTTTATGGCCAAAATGGAGAATGAAGAAATGCGCAAACAACATATGGCTTCTACTCTCTCTCTGGAACCCGTTACAGCTATCTACCTCCATTCGACCCGGGACGGAAGCAAGGGTGGCAACGCACGGAATGTCTACCTCTTCTCCTGTATTGCGGCCATCATCCTGCTCATCGCCTGCATCAACTTCGTGAACCTGACAACCGCGCGTTCGGTTGAGCGTGCCCGGGAAGTGGGGGTCCGCAAGGTAATGGGCGCCCTCCAACCCCAGTTGGCGCTGCAATTTGCCGGGGAGTCCGTATTGCTTTGTCTTTTCGCCTTCAGCATTTCGTTGGTCGCTGCGGCGCTGTTGCTCCCGCAATTCAATCAACTCGCGGGCAAGCCGATCAGCCAGGGTGTTTTTGAGCATCCCGCCGACATTTGCTATCTGTTTGCAGCTACATTCCTTATCGGCCTGCTGGCCGGCTTCTATCCCGCCATCATACTTTCTTCCTTCCGGCCCTCGTCGGTGCTCAAAGGCCGCTTCAGCACGGGCAGCCGCGGAAGCCTGCTGCGAAAGGGATTGGTGCTGGTGCAGTTTACCCTATCTATTGGTTTCATCATCGCTTCGATCATCGTTTATCAGCAATTGAAATATATGCGGGAGCAGGACCTGGGTTTCAGTAAGGAGCAAATGATGATCATCGATTCCGAAGGAGACCCGCACCGGATGGCTTTCCAGGATGCTCTCAGGGGCGTCCCCGGCGTCATCTCCAGCTCGCTTTGCAGCAATGTTCCGGGAACAGAGGTACCCATTGTCAACTGCGAGATCGAAAATTACAAAGGGGACATGCAGGTGGCTAACCTGGATTCCTATTTCGTGGACTGGGATTACATCCGGCAGTTCCGGATCAGAATGCTTGCCGGGCGGGACTTTTCCCGCAATTTCCAGACGGATACCACACAAGCCATGCTGCTTAATGCAGCCGCCTCTAAAATGTTCGGCTATGCTTCACCGCAACAGGCTGTCGGGAAGCGGTTCTCACAATTTGGCCGGGAAGGGAAGATCATCGGCGTCATGCAGGACTTCCATTACCGCTCTCTGCAGGAGCAGATCCAGCCGCTCACCGTCCGCATCGAACCGCAAGCCTGCTACCTGGTGGCGGTGAAAGTAGCCGCCGGAGGCCTGCCCTCTACTATGAAAGCCATCGAACAAAAATGGAAGAGTGTCATTCCCTACAGGCCCTTCATTTACTATTTCCTGGATGAATACTTCGACAAGCAATACCGCGCCGATGAGCGCTTTGGCAAGTTATTCCTTTACTTCACCGTGCTGGCCATCTGCATCTCTTGTATGGGCTTGCTGGGGCTGTCGGCTTACAGCATCGTCCAGCGGACAAAGGAGGTTGCCGTACGCAAAGTGATGGGCGCTTCAGTGAGCGCCATTGTCCATCTCCTTTCCCGGGACTTCCTGCTGCTCGTGGTCCTCGCGTTTCTGGTGGCTTCCCCGCTTACCTGGTGGCTCATGCACGGCTGGCTGACGGACTTCGCCTATCGCATCCGCATCAGCTGGATCGACTTCCTGGTTGCCGGTCTGCTGGCGGTGATGATCGCGCTACTGACCATCAGCGTCAATGCCGTGCGGGCGGCCATGGCTAATCCGGTCAACAGCCTGAGGGCGGAATAAGGGTCATTTCCCGTACTGGAAGAAAATCTCCGTAGCACCATACCCGTAGCGCGGATCGTAACGGTTGACAAAGGATTTGACGTGGCGCTTCGTTCGCAGGATCTCATGGATCTCATCGCGCAGCTTGCCGGTGCCGACACCATGGATAACGATCATCGAAGGCAGGTGATGGGCCACGGCCAGGTCGAAATATTTTTCGAAGGTCTGCAGCTGAAGGGTCAGGATCTCGAAGTTATCCAGCGCATCGGGCTTATCGGTCAGCTTCTCCGCATGAAGGTCCAGTTCGGAGCGGGCGGGTTCGAGATGTTGCCGGGCGCGGGAAGCGTCATACACCCGGAAGCCCGAACCGGCCAGCAGGCCGCGGGTCTCTACTGTTTCTTCATACGGCTTCGCCGGATAGTTGTCAAACAGCTTGAAGGAAAATGTGGCTTCACCCTTTTTGCGGATCTCTTCGATGCGGCCGAAGACTTGTTTAGCCCTCGGCTTGAAAGAGGTCTCGAAGTGTTCGACCCGGGCTTTGTCGGGAGTGAGCAGCGAAAATTCCCAATCAAAAACGGGATTGTCATTTAGGTTGGCAAAGGGAATATCGTGCAGATAAAAGTCGTGACCGGCAGGGAGCTGATTGTCCAGCTCAAAATCTGTAGTTCCCGAATATTTCAACCGATAGGAAAAATGATAACCGAAAGGGCTGTTATTGATGAGGTATATCTTGAGGTTCTCCACCACGTCGTCGCCAAATTCGTCGTTGTCGAATACGGGCAGGAAGGTCAGCCAAACCCCATCCGCGAGCTGGGCGATCAGTTCCTTTTTCTTTCCCGGCTGCGGTTTTTCGGGCGGCAGCTGATCGATGTATTTTTTTGGTTTCTTTTCCGGAATGAGCTTCTTCTCGGTGAACCGCTTGAAATATGGAAAATCCAGCTGATCGGTGTAAGCGGGAAATTTTACGCCGCGGACGTCTATCAGCACCATTTTGTCGTTGATGATCTCTACGACCTCTCCGTCATCATTGGAATGTTTTACGACCACTTTGTCGCCGACCTCGAACTTCATTGGGCAAAGGTATTATTTTTCTTAGGATTGCGGGGCGCGGGCGGGCAGTGAGGCGCGGGCGGCGTTCAGCCGGCTCTTCCGATATCCATAGATAAAATAGATAACCAGGCCAATAGACATCCAGGCAAAGAACCAGATCCAGGCGATCGCAGGAATCTCGATGAGCAGATAGGCGCAGAACAGCACTCCCAGCACCGGGATCAGCGAATATTTCCGGATTACGGTCGCGATGGTGAGACCGCCGCCCACGAGAATGAACACAATAAACAGCACTTCCTGCAATGCTTCGTTGGAAAAGATGATCTTCCCCTTGTCGTCCGGTCTGAAAAAGAAATCGTGCAGCCCTTGCGTTGCCAGCTGATGAAATGTGGTGGCGATCCGATCGCGGAAGAGAAAGACAAAAAGCGAGTATAGCACCGGCACGATGAAACGACCATTGACATAAGGCAGCCGGAATCCCCTGACCCGGTTGCTTTTTGGAAGCACCAGCACACCCCAGGACACCAGCACGAACGCGAATAGCGTACCGATACTCGTCAGCTGTGTCATCAGGTTGCTACCCATGAACAGCGTGGGGACGGCGACGATAATGCCGGTTATGATCGTGGAAAACCAGGGGGTATGGAATTTGGGATGGATCTTGCCAAAGGCTTTGGGCAGCAGCCCGTCGCGGGACATGCTCATCCAGATGCGGGGCTGACCGAGCTGAAAGACGAGCAGCACGCTGGTAGTAGCGACGACCGCGCTCACGGAAACAATATAGCCGATCCATTTCTGATGGACTGCCTGGAACACGAAGGCCAGCGGGTCAGACAGGTTGAGCTTGGTATAGGAGACCATCCCCGTCAGCACGAGCGCGATCAGGATATAGAGGACGGTGCAAATAAGCAGGGAATAGATCATGCCCTTCGGCAGGTCACGCTGGGCGTCGGTACATTCCTCAGCGGTGGTGGAGATGGCGTCAAACCCGATATAGGCATAGAAGACCGCAGACACTCCTTTCAGGACGCCGCCGACCCCGTTGGGCAGGAAGGGGTCCCAGTTGGTTGTATTTACAAAAAAAGCGCCGACGATAATGACGAGGATGACTACCGACAGTTTGAAGATGACCATGGCGTTGGTGGACTTCTTACTTTCCCGGATACCGATATAGGTGATATAGGAGATGATGCAAACAATAAAAAATGCCGGCAGGTTCAGGACGACGTGTGCCCCAAAAACAGTCGGCGCCGAGGTCCAGGTATGGATCGCGTCCAGCAGTGGCGCTTTGGCCTCCACGCCAAGGTTCGGCGTCTTCGCCAGGGTCTTCGTGGCTGCCAGAAAAGCGTCTTTTGCCGAGCCCGGGTCGGTGATAAGCCAGCCGGGCAGATGAATATTGAAGGCCTGCAGGAGATTGTTGAAATAGCCGCTCCACGAAATGGCCACAACGATATTACCGATCGCATATTCCAGGATGAGCGCCCAGCCGATGATCCAGGCAACGATCTCGCCGAAGGAGACATAGGCATAGGTATAGGCGCTGCCCGCAATGGGAACCCGGCTGGCGAACTCTGCATAGCACAGGGCGGAGAAGCCGCAGGTGATTGCGGTCAGGACAAAGAGCAGTGAAATCCCCGGTCCCCCGTCATAGGCAGCCACTCCGATGGTGGAGAAGATGCCCGCTCCTACTATGGCAGCGATCCCCATAAAGGTCAGGTCCTTTACATTCAGTACCTTTTTGAGGCCGCCTCCGTGACCGTCGGACATGCCGTCCGCCGCCTCCTTCATGATCCTGTCTAATGATTTCTTCCGGAAAAGTGAGTTGGCCATTCAATAAGTTATTAAGCGTGGAAATTAGCGAAAAAAGGCCAAAAACCTGGATCAATATTCCCTTTGAAGGAGATAATCCGTGAGGTGTCGCAGCGGCTCTTTCCGGCTGTTCAGAACGGCGATATCCTCCAGGCTTTGATTGGCGGCCTGGCGGTATTGTTCCTTCAGCTCCCGCACCCAGGCATCCGCTCCACAGGCATGGAAGAGTTCCAGCATGCCGGCGATCTTGTCGTCAGCGGGTGCGGCGTCCAGCTCGCGTATCCGGCGGCGTTGGGCGTCGGTGGCCACCTCAAGGGTTTTGACCAGGAGAAATGTCTTTTTCCCTGCAAGGATATCACCTCCCGTTTTCTTCCCGACTTTTGCGGTGTCCCCGTAACAATCCAGGTAATCGTCCTGGATCTGGAAGGCCAGACCCATGTGTTTGCCGAACTGGTATATTTTATCCTGGTTGCCGAGGCCGGCGCCGCCGAGGATGGCGCCGATCTGAAGGCTGGCGGCAAGAAGGACCGACGTTTTCAGGCCGATCATCTGCAGGTATTCGTCCATTCCCACCTGGTCACGCCGCTCAAAATCCATGTCAAGCTGCTGGCCTTCGCAGACATGGCTGGCAGTTTGGTTGTAAAGATGAAGGATGCGGCTGATATGGGGCGAACCGATTTTGGCGATATAGTCATAGCTGACGACCATCATCACGTCGCCGGTCAGGATCGCCGTGGAGGACCCATATTTTTCGTGGACAGTCGTCATGCCGCGGCGGAGGGGCGCACGGTCCATGATGTCGTCGTGGATCAGTGTAAAATTGTGGAACAGCTCGATGGCGGTGGCCAACTGCCAGGCATCCTCTTCGATCGGTGCAAACAGTTCATTCCCCATGAGGCAAAGGATGGGCCGGATGCGTTTCCCGCCCAGGCTAAGGAAATACTCTGCCGGTTCGTAGAGACTGGCAGGATTCGTAGGGAAATGCCGGTGGTTGAAGCGGGCGACAAAGGCAGCAGACAGTTCTTCGAAGCTGTGCATAGACCGGGCGATTTTTAATTCATTTCTTTTTACCGGCGGAACGGTGGCCGGATTTGCGTTTGGCAGGCCCCGGACTGCGGCGTGGTGGATGTGGTTTGCGAAGCGGGGGCAGAGGAATTTCCGCAGGCTCCGGCGCGGTTATGACCCATTCGTAGTCCAGCTGGCGTTTGCCGAGATTGGCTGCCACTATACGGATGGTCAGTTTGTCGCCGATCCGGAACTGGCGGCCGCTGCGCCGGCCAACCAGCGAATAATCGGCCTCGTTATGCCTGAAGTCGTCGTATTCGAGCAGGCTATTGATGCTGACAAGCCCTTCACACTTGTGCTCGACCGTTTCAACCCAGAACCCGAAGGATGCGACCCCGCTGATAACGCCTTCGAATTCCTCGCCGAGGAAACCCTGCATGTATTCCACCTGCTTGTATTTATTCGCTGCGCGCTCGCTGTCCATCGCCGCCCGCTCGCGTTCGCTGCTGTGGCGGCATTTTGCTTCCAGTTTCTTGTCCGGCTCGATCTTTTGGTCGAGGCATTGTTGCAGGATGCGATGGACCAGCACATCGGGATAGCGGCGGATCGGGGACGTGAAATGACAGTAGTGCTTGAAGCCAAGGCCGTAGTGGCCGATATTCTCCGTTGTATAGATGGCTTTGGCCATTGTTCGGATCCCAAGCGTTTCCAGCACATGCTGTTCGGGTTTGCCCTTGACATCGGCCAGCATTTGATTGAAGGATGCGGCGATCGATTCCGGGGTTTTCAGGTCAAAGTTTATCCCGTATTTTTTCGCAAATTCGACGAAAGGCAGCAGCTTCTCTTTATCGGGCGTATCGTGCACGCGGTATGGAAAGGGGACCGGTTTCTTGTGCACTTCGATCTGGCCGACGTATTCGGCCACGGCCCGGTTGGCCAGCAGCATAAATTCTTCGATCAGTTGATGCGACTCCTTGTTTTCTTTTACGACAATGCCGATAGGTTTGCCGGCGGTGTCCAGCTTGAACCGGACCTCAGTCGAAGAGAAGTTGATCGCGCCCTTTTTGAACCGATGGTGGCGAAAGCGCTGGGCCAGGGTGTTGAGTGTCGCGATCTCCGCCTGATACAGCCCTGTCTGCTGGTCGACGATCTCCTGCACTTCCTCATAGGTAAAACGGTGGTTGGAGTGAATGACTGTCCGGCCGATCCAGCGGTGCCGGATCTCTCCTTTCGGCGTCATGCGGAAAATGGCGGAAAAGGTCAGTTTGTCCTCATGTGGGCGGAGCGAGCAAAGTTCGTTAGAGATCCGCTCCGGCAGCATGGGATTGACGCGGTCCGGCAGATAGACCGAGGTAGCCCGTTCATATGCCTCTTTATCCAACGCCGTGTCCGGCTCAACGAAGTAGCTCACGTCGGCGATGTGGATGCCGATCTCAAGCTGGCCGTTGTCGATGGTCCGGATCGAAATGGCGTCGTCAAAGTCGCGGGCGTCGACCGGGTCGATCGTGAAGGTCAGCACGTCGCGCATATCTTTTCTTCGGGCGATCTCCGCCGCGGGGATCAGGTCGGGAAGCCGTTCGGATTCTTCGAGGACATTTTCCGGGAAAAAGATGGGGAAGCCGTTCTCCAACAGGATCTCTTTCATGGCCTGATCGTTCACATCCGATGAGTCCATGACCTGGATGACGGTACCCTGAGGTTTCTTGTTCTTTTCCCATTCGGTTATGCGGACGATGACCTTATCGTTATGCACGGCGCCGTTCAGTTGTGACAACGGGATATAAATATCCGGCATCGGCTTGTCCATTTCAGCGATAAAGAACGCGAAAGACTGGCTGATCTCGACATGCCCGAGGAATTCGAGCTGTTTTCGTTGCAGCACTTCCGTCACTTCCCCCTGTACGCGGCCGCTTCGGCCCGGATGACTGGTAATTCTAACTTGTACGGTGTCCCCATGCAGGGCGGTGTTGAAATCCGATGGGCGGATAAGGATATCCTGGTCGCGTCCTTCCACGATCACGAATCCCATGCCGGAGCGGGTAACGTCGAGGGTGCCGGTATATGGACGTGGGGAATCGGAAGTATGCTTGTGTTTGTTCGGTTTGTTTACTTTTTTCTTCTTACTCTTCATTCTTCGGAAATTCTGTGATGAATTTAATGATTAAATCCCTAAAGCCGGCCTCTTCATCGAATAAAAAGCACGGCGTTATGGGCAGGACATAGAACGGCCAACTTTCCAGCTCCTGTCTGAATTTGATCAGGCGGACCGCGTCCTTCTCGGTCGTGAGGATGAGCTTGTCAGGGGCGGTGATGTTGTCGAACCGCCGGATGATGGCTTTCAGATCGTCAATGCTGTAGATATGGTGATCACTATACACCAGCTCGTAATAGGTTCTTGACCGTCCGTCCAGCCA
>DASZJO010000054.1:0-4142 GCA_035948015.1 Puia sp. | reverse complement strand
ATATTTCACGCGTTTCATTATTATGAGAAACCGGAAGGACCTGGTATCAGCAACGAATATTCGAAGATCGAGTACCGGTGGGGTGATTATCGGGCCGGGCATCCGTGGTCGACGGCGGACCGGCCGCTGTTCCGGGCTATTGACAGTGTGACCAGGGGCATTATGTGGAAGGTTAGCAAGGATCTCGGGGCAACCGTATCGCCCCGGTTCAGGGTGTTGGCGCTTTATGAGAATGGCGGACATCATGTAGCGTATTCGGCGCGGGCGCGGGTATGGTTGGCGAAGCTGGCAGCGGACAGCAATATAGCGATCGACTATCTGACGCACACCGACAGTATTTCTGATGAGTTGCTGGCGAGGTATCAACTGATCCTTCAGTTGGACTATGTGCCGTATGGCTGGAAGCCCGCGGCGATGGCGGCCTTTCAGCGTTATATCGAGGAAGGAAGAGGCGGCTGGGTTGGAATGCATCATGCGTCGCTGTTGGGAGAGTTTGACGGCTATCCCATGTGGCCGTGGTTCCATGAGTTCATGGGGGGTATCCGGTGGAAAGATTATATCGCAGGGTTTGCGCGGGGGACGGTACAGGTGGAGGACGGCTCGCACCCGGTGATGAAGGGCATTCCGGATTCGTTTGTTGTGCAGAAGGAGGAGTGGTATACTTATGACAAATCTCCCCGGCCTAATGTTCGCGTTTTGGCGCATGTGGATGAATCTACTTACCGGCCGGATACGTCGATAAAGATGGGGGATCATCCGGTTATTTGGACGAATGATCGAATGAAAGCGAGGAATGTGTATGTCTTTATGGGGCATTCGGAAGGATTGTTTGATGACTGGGTGTATCGAAAGCTGCTGACGAATGCGATCTTTTGGGCGGCGGCTACGCCGCCGCCGGATTTCCGCGTATTGGCGTTTTACAGTACGACAGTGGAAGGCGATCATGTCGCTTTTGCGCAGGACGCAATCAGGTTTTATTCCGAGCTGGCGATGCGGCAGCATTTTACATTCGATACTACGTCGGATTGGGCGGGGATGAGCGGGCATTTGGGGGAATACCAGGCGGTCGTGTGGCTGAATGATTTTCCGCACACGGCGGAGGAGCGGACGGCATTTGAACGATATATGGATGGCGGCGGCGCGTGGCTGGGGTGTCATGTGTCGGCCTACAATGACCGTGATACGCATTGGCCATGGTTCGTCCAGTTCCTGGGGGGAGCGGTCTTTTTAAACAACAGCTGGCCGCCGCTTCCGGCGAAGCTGATCGTGGAGGATAGAGGACATCCGGCAGCAGTCCGGCTACCGGAGCGCTATGTTGCGCCGATCAACGAATGGTATGGGTGGCGGCCAAATCCGCGGAATAACAAAGATGTGAAGGTGTTGGTTTCGCTGGATACGGCAAATTACCCGTTGGGCAAGAAGGATATCCTGCGGAGCGGGGATGTGCCGGTAGTGTGGACGAACGCGCGATATAAGATGCTTTATATGAATATGGGCCATGGAGATCAGATACTAAGTTCGCCGATCCAGAATAATTTATTTGAGGACGCTTTATTGTGGCTGGCAGCGAAACATTAGGGGATCGGATACTCGTGGAATTCGAAGTCGCCATTTTCGCGGGGCCAGTTGGGGAGGGTATCGGTGAGCATTGCCGGTTTGACATTCGGTACCCGGACGTCGTAGATATAGGTGTACTCTTTAACGCCTTGCTGTTTCAATAGGGGAAGGAGTTGATGTAAGCTGCTGTCATCGGGCGCAAGAAAGAAATACTTCTGATCGAAGAGATATCCCAGTTCCATTGCGATGTATGGAACAGATACGACAACAACTCTTCCGGGTTGTTGGTTCAGGAATCCAATGTCAGGGGAAATGCGATGGTGATTTTCCCAGACCAATGTCTTGATCCCGCCTTTGTAAGTATTGTGCTGAAATGAGTAAGCAGCCATCGCCAGGATGATCGCGGTTGCCCAAACCGGCAGGCGTAAATTCCATTCTTTTTCTACGAGCAATAAAGCGACGGGAACCACGGTGACCAGGGGCAGGAAGTACCGCGCGCCCCACTGGCGGCCGCCGTCATTCGGGACCATGAAGGGGGTAAGGATACAATACGTGAGTATGATCCCGATAAGAAGGAGGATACGGGCGGGCAGTGGTTTATGGTAGCGAGCCCAGATATAGATGACCGGGAGGATCAAAAGGATAAACGGGAAATGGCGGGTGTTAATGAGATTATTTGCAATGAGGTTGCGAAAAGGATTGACTTCTACACCGCCTTCAACGCCGTCTTTCAGGACCTGGCGGCTATGGATGCCAAAAAAGGAGTCAAATTCGATCTTGTTGAAGAGCAGGAAGCTGCCGACGCCGATGGCAAGGCCGATAAGGAAAAGCATGGTTGTGCGCTCGCGCTGCCGAACGAAAAGATAAACCAGTGCCAGGCCATACAGGGCGTTCATCATCAACGCTTCCGGCCGGAACCAGGCTGCGAGCCCGCTGAGCAGGCCCAGGGCGGTCGCCGCGAGCGCACCCGATGGAGGGCGGACTAAAAAAACCAGGCCGCAAAACAACAAAAGGATCGCGGTCATGTGTTCCCAGTAGGTGGCGCCGTAGAGGGTTAGGGGGCTGCAGAAAACGAGGATGAAGAGGGCTGCGGCGATCCGCGCCGGAGCGATGTCGCAGCGCCGCAAGAGAAGGATGAAACTTAGCCACAGTAAGAGAGTGGATGCGACAGGGATGATATATAATCCGGCATTGCCGAAATGTGCGTAGAAGAAAGAGCTGATGATCTGGAAAGCGGGTGGAAACACGAACAGATAGCCATCGGGCGAAGGATAGAGAAAGGGCGGTCTGAAAGGGAAGAAACCGTTTGCCCAGACCTGTTGGACCCATTGGGGTTGAGGGAGATACATATACTTAAAACCGTGCCCTTCGGTGAGTTGTTTGACCACCAGGTATTTGATGCCGCCATCGCTGGAGAAGAAGACGCCGGGCTGTGCGGAGGAAAGGAGAAAAGCCAGATAGAGAAAGGAAAGCAGCGCAACGAGGTACACATACCGATAGTTGTTCGCAGAGCCCTTCATATTGAGACAATATTACGAGGTTTTGCCGAGAGTTTTGCGCCGTTTACCGTGTTTTTTGCTCCGTTTGCAGCATTCATCTGGACACACTCAATGGATACGGGTAGCTTTGTCTAACTAAATTTACCATTGTGAGACACATTTTGACTTCGCTGACCTGCCTTCTCCTTATGACTTTCATGACTTTCGCTGTTCAAGCGCAACCTCCCGCAGCGGCTAAAGGCGGGAGCGGTGGACAACGCCAGGGTCCTCCGCCTTCTATCGGCCGGGTGTACGGTAAAGTGACGGATTCTGCCGGGCAGCCGCTGGCCGAAATTTCGGCATTGGTGCTAAAATCAACCGTCGATCCGACGACGAAAAAGAAAAAACTGGTTTTGGTAAAGGGCATGGAAACCAAGACGAGCGGTGAGTTCAATTTCGAGGACATGCCGGTCTTTGCGCCGCTGGTGATCCGCCTTTCCGGTACCGGCTATAAGACCCAGGACTTGCCGGTAACGATCATGATGTCGGGCGCCCCCGCCGGAGGTGCACCGGCGCCTGCTGGTCAAGGTAATGCCAACCCGATGGGCGCGATGCCTTCATTTGAAAAGGATCTGGGGGTGATCAAGCTTTCCGAAGATGTCAAGACCCTCAATGCGGCAACGGTTGTTGCGGCTCCGCCTACGATGAAGCTGGAGCTGGATAAGAAAGTGTTCAATGTCGAAAAAAATATCGTCAGCGCAGGCGGGACGGGTCTCGATGTGATGCGTAACGTGCCTTCGGTGAATGTGGATATCGACGGGAATGTGACGCTGCGGGGACAGGCACCTACCATTTTTGTGGATGGACGGCCGACGACGCTGACATTAGATGAGATCCCGGCCGATGCGATCGAAAGCGTGGAAGTCATCACCAATCCTTCCGCTAAATATGATGCGTCTGGTGGAGGCGCCGGTATCCTCAACATCATTCTGAAGAAGAACCGGAAGCAGGGGTATAACGGCAACCTCTCCGCGGGGATCGACTCGCATGGGGCAGCCAATGCGCTGGCGGGGTTCAATATCCGGCAGGGTAAGATCAACGTGACGG
>DASZJO010000053.1:0-3086 GCA_035948015.1 Puia sp. | reverse complement strand
ATGACGTTCGGATTAAGGCACACAATTTTTATTGCCGGGTCTATCCCTATACGGTTGACTATGCGGAGGAGGACGAAATGAACGGGGTCCTTCATTTTTCCGAATGGGCTCCCCTGTATTCCTCCGGGATATCCACGCAGCACAGCAAATACGTGATCATTGCGCCGGCGGATTACGTTGTAAGGTATAAGCCGGTCAATTGCAATTTTCAGCCAGTGGTCACCACTTCCGGCGGCAAGAAGGTCTACACCTGGGAGACCGGTAATTTGCCCGCGCGCGCGAGAGAGTTTGCCGGCCCGGCGTGGGTGGATATCGCACCGCATGTGCTGTTTGCTCCTTCTGACTTCGAAGCGCAGGGATATAAGGGGAATATGTCAAGTTGGGAGAATTTCGGGAAATTTATCAACCAGCTCCGGGCAGGAAGGGATGTGTTGCCGGACAATGTAAAAATGAAGGTCCATGAGTTAACGGATCATCTGACGGATAAGCGCCAAAAGGTTTACGCGCTGTATGATTATTTGCAAAAGAATACAAGATATATCAGTATCCAGTTGGGGATCGGAGGCTGGCAACCTTTTCCCGCGGACTATGTAGCGACCAAGCGCTACGGGGATTGCAAAGCGTTGTCCAATTACATGGTCGCCTTGTTGAAGGAGGCGGGGATCAAAGCCAACTATGTGGTTATATATGGGGGGAGTGACGAACCGGAATTAGTGGATGATTTTCCGTCCCTGCAGGGAAATCATATTGTAACCTGTGTGCCGATGGGCAAGGACTCCATCTGGCTGGAATGTACGAGCCAGACGGTTTCGCCCGATTTTATGGGGAGTTTTACCGGGAATCGAAAAGCCATCCTGATCGATGATGACGGCGGGCATATCGTGCGGACGCCGGCGTATTCCGCCGCGGACAATATCCGTTGCCGGGTGGTCGAAGCAACGATCGCGGATGACGGGACGCTGGATGCCAATGTCAATACCCGGTATTCCGGCTGCCGGGAAGAGATGCCAAGCGCGGTTATGAATGAGCTGTCGGGGGATGAAAGGCAGAAGTATCTGAACGATCTGTTCAATCTTCCGACCTACTCTGTTGACAAGAGTCACTATGAGGAGCAAAAGGGGACAATCCCTGTTGTCCGGGAATATTTACATGTGATGAGCCCGAATTATGCGTCGGTATCCGGAAAACGGTTGTTTGTAAACCCGGATCTGTTCGACCGGAACTCATACCGGCTGCCGGCAGATTCGGTTCGGCATTTTGATTTTGTCGACAAGCTGGCATTCACGGATATCGATAGTGTAACGCTGAAGATCCCGGTGGGGTATCAGCCGGAAGCGGTGCCTGCGGATCTGGCTATCGACGCGAAGTTTGGGAAGTATAGTTCGTCGGTAAAGGTGATGCCGGACAGGATCGTTTATTACCGCCGGTATGAGGAGTCCAAGGGACATTTTCCGCCGGCAGATTATCCAGAGCTCGTGAAATTCTATGAGCGGTTATACAAGGCCGATCACAGCAAGATCGTGCTGGTGAAGAAAGAGTAGGGGCGATCAGCGAGGGGGTTAGTTACAGTTGCTGCCCAGTGCGTCGTTCACGATGTTCATCATACTGCTCCAGAGCACCTTTTTTCCCTCTTCGGGTTTGGCGACGATCAGGATGGCCGCATAATTGCGGCATTTGTCGATCCAGGCGGTCGTACCCAGCATATTGGGGGATAGCAGTGCGGTGGAATTACCGGTCCCCATAATATAGCAACCCAGACCAAATTGGGCGCCCTGTAATTCCTTCGGGATAAATTTGATGGGCAGGCTGGTGAATTGAGGAGTCTCCAGTTCCTGAACCGCCTTTTCACTAAGGATCCGCTTGCCATCCGGGGTGACACCTTTGTTCATGAGCATGGCCAGGAAACTGATATAGTCACTGGCGGCGCCGACAGCGCCGCCGGAGGGATTGGGCGCCCCGCCGGTCTGGCTTTCGAAGGAGGTGCCCCTCATTTTGAGCGGCCGGATAATGCGTTCGTTCATGAGCCTTTCGAAAGGCTTCTTACTCACTACTTCGAGACAGCGCGCGGCGATATTCGGACCGAGGTAGCTGTAGAAGATCTCCGTGCTTGGGTTCGTGCCGATGTCCCGGTGGGAGGCATAGGAATTGACCTCGTCTTCCAGCGTTTCGAATTTGATGTTCTCCAATGCTTTCTTCAGGCCTTCATCGACCTTTATTCCGGTGGTATTGGTCAGGCAGTTCCGGATCGTGATATACCCTTTCATATATTTCCCGAACATCGGAACATACTTGGTAACTTTATCGTCCAGCGAGATCTTACCCTCATCGACAAATGTCATGACCAAAGCAGCGACCATCCAGTCGGCGGCGCGGACGAGGGGGGCCTGTATTTTGGGCGTAAAGTCATCCGAAACCTGTTTTTGATAGATGAGCTTACCGTCTTTCCAGACCAGGGCTACGTACTCGCCCAGGTCCTTTTGATTTTGTTTAAACAGCTCGTCGAGGGGGTCGAACCGATGGTCTACCGGCGCCTCCGGTTTTTTCTGGGCGGCGGCGAACAGACAGAATAGCAGGAAGGCCGGCAAGAGGCTGAAACGCAGGCAGGTAGATCGGGCGGAATATGACATAATAGCGGAATTGACGAGATGGTTTGGATTTTGCGACGGGAAAGCTGATTATTTTGCCGGGCGCTGCCCGGTGCGCAATATAAATCGAAAAGGAAAACCATAGATATATGAACCTAAACAATTTTACGATAAAGGCGCAGGAGGCGGTCACCCGGGCGCAGCAGCTCGCATTTGACGGGTCGAATCCGACGATAGATACGGATCATCTGTTGAAGGCGTTGCTGGCGGAGGAAGATTCGCTGGTGGAATTCCTGCTGAAAAAGAACAATGTGAATGTGGCTTTTGTCGAGACCAAACTCGACGAGAGCCTGCAGAAGCTGCCGAAGGTGAGTGGCGGGGATCCGGCGCAATCGATCAGCCGGGACTTGAACAACGCGGTGCTGCATGCGGGTTCCGACCTGAAGCAATTCGGGGATGAGTTCGTGAGCGTGGAGCATCTGTTGCTCGGAATATTGCAGG
>DASZJO010000052.1:0-39333 GCA_035948015.1 Puia sp. | reverse complement strand
CAGTGCTTGCCAGATATCTTCCTTTATATCCCCGACTGCGACGCGGCGGGAGAGCCAAATCCCGTTCCTGTTCAATTCCTGGCCCATCCAGGCGCTATTGGTATCTACTACTTGTCCGATCAGCAATTCATCTCCGATGGTAATGATACTGGCAACGATCTTTTCCATGCGGTAAAGGTAGGAAATGGAACTATACTTCGAAGAAGGGGCGGAGCGTGCGGGCCATTTCTTCCGGCATGTGGATTTTTTCGAGGGTGGAGGCTTTCAGAAAATACAGCAGGACTTTCCCGGTCGTGAGGAGCGTTCCTTGTTCGTTGAATACTTCCTGGTGGAATTCGATCCGGTAGTCCACCGGCCATTTCCTGACGGAGGTGCGCACTGTGAGCAGATCGTCGTAGTGGGCCGGGCGGATGAATTTGGCGGTCCATTCGATTACGGGCATGACCACGCCGGAGGCTTCAACGTCTTTGTAGGTCAGCCCCAGCTGGCGGATGGATTCGACGCGGCCTACCTCGAAGTATTGGGCGTAGTTTCCATGATAGACGACATTCATCTGGTCGGTTTCTGCATAGCGGACGCGGACCTTGGTTTCGCTCGTGAACATAGGCTACCTGGTTTTGGATCCGGTTTGGAGGCGGGGGGAGATGGTTCGTTCGATAAAGTTCGTCAGGGCCGGGGCGGCATAGATGAGGACAGCATATATGCCCGCCTGGACAAAGGCCGGCAGGAGGGCTGTCCCTACCCCGGACCTTGCATAAAATATGTCCGAGATATAAAAGCTGGTATTCAGCATGGCAAGAGCGGCCAGGAGGGCCGAATACCCGCAAAGGATGGCAATGATAAGGACGGTCGTATGGAGGAGGTCGAACTTCTTCATAGAAAAATGTTAAAACCGCAAATGATTGCTTATTTACCCATGGCGCCGTCGACGCTGTATTTGCCGGGGCCCATCAGCGTCAGGGCGATGAAGACGGCCAGGTACATAAGGGCCAGTTCGCGGTGGCCCAGCGGTTCGCCTTTCAGCGCCATAAAGGCGGCGACGGAAAAGTTAATGACCAGCACGAGGGCTGCGAAGCGGGTGAAAATGCCGAGGGTTACAAAAGCGGCGCAAATGACTTCCGCAAAGATGCAAAGGACGAGGGACCAGCGGTGGCCAATGTGAAGGAAATTGTAAAAAGTGTATTCGAGGCTGCTGAAGTGGGTGATTTTCTCCAGACCATAGTCGAGGAGGAGCAACAGGCCGAATAGCCGAAGAACGAAGACGCCGAGGTTGAAGGCGCCGTCTGAGCTTTGAGTGGAGAAGAATTTCATGTCGAATTGGGATTTTCGCTAAGATAGAGAATTGTCGCTATTTCTAAAGAAATGTTAATCTATGCAGTTATCCACAGGTGTTTGGAACGATCTTTGGCTAAAGGTAAAATAATTAGAATCTTTAACGCGTTCAGCATTGCGGGGGTGGATAATAACTCAAACTATTTTCCGGTGAAGCATATCGCATTTTGCCTTTTCGTCCTTCTTCTCCGCGTTCCGTCTTTTGCCCAGCAGACACATTACTATGACGATCCGCAGGCTTATTTCCGGCAGGGAAAGGAATTCTTCGAGCATGAATATTATAGCCTGGCCTACCCGATCTTCAGGGATCTCAAGTATTCTTTGCGGGAGACGGATCGCAGCAATAATTCGGTTGAATACCAGGATGTAAAATACTATTACCTGGTCTGTGCGCTGGAGCAGAACGACCAGGCAGCGGTGGCGGCAGCGCAGGACTATATTACCCTGGAGAACAACGCGCCGCGGGTGGGGATGTTAAGCTATCATCTGGCAGAATATTATTTCCGGCAGAAGGATTATGTCGCTGCCGTCAAGCTCTATGAGAATGCGGATATCGACAACCTGAGCAATCGGGAGATCGCCGACATGAAATTCCACCAGGGGTATTGCTATTTCACGCAAAAGCAGTTCGACAAGGCCATTCCGCTCTTCAATGCGATCCGGCAATTGCCGAAGGATCCCAACTACATCGATGCCAACTATTATTACGGATTTATTTCCTTTTATCGAAGAGACTATGGCGAGGCTCTGACGGCATTTACCGTGGTCCAGGACAATCCGACCTATGAGAAGGTGGTGCCGTATTATGAGGCGAATATCTATCTGGCGCAGGGAAAGAAGGATCAGGCCATTCAATATGCAGAGGCGAGATTGAAGAAGGGGAATCAGTATTATGATGCGGAGATGAGGCAGCTGGTCGGGCATGGGTATTATGAGAAACAGGATTTCGTCCACGCGCTGCCCTTCCTGGAGCAGTATGTCGGACAGGCGAAAAGGGTGTCGCGGGAGGACCTGTATGAGCTATCCTATTGTTATTATCAGACAAAGAATTGGAATAAGGCGATCGACGGGTTCAAGCAGCTGGGCGGAAAAGAGGACTCGCTGGCGCAGAATTCCATGTACCTGCTGGGAGATGCGTATCTGCGGACGGGGCAAAAGGGGAATGCGCGGAATGCTTTCCTGTTCTGCTCGTTGAACAGCAGCAATCCGAAACAGGCGGAGATATCTCGTTTTAACTATGCAAAGCTGTCATATGAACTGGGATACCAGGATGTGGCCCTGACGGAATTCCAGAACTTCCTGCACCAGTATCCCAATTCGGAATATGCACAGGAAGGGAGGGAGCTGCTGATCAGCGTACTGGCCGGGACCAATAACTACAAGGATGCCCTGTCGCTGCTGGATAGTCTTGCTCATCCCTCTGACAATGCGCGGCGGTTGATCCCGCGTATCCTGTATGGCCGGGCGACGGAGCTGATCAATGACGGATTGTTGCCTGAGGCCGACGGGTTGCTGGATAAGGCGCTGAGGGATCCGAATAGCGGGAGTGTGCTTCCTTATGTGAATTTCTGGAAGGCGGAGATCGCGTACCGGTTAAATAAGGTCGACGATGCGATCCGGTATTACCTGGAATACCTGAAGAGCGGGGCGGTCAGCGGTGAGGTGAATCCTGCCGATGCCCGGTACAATTTGGGGTATTGTTTCCTCAAGAAGGAAAATTACCGTCAGGCGCAGGGATTTTTCGAGCAGGTCGTCCGGGCGCCCAAGCTTGGGTCCTCTTCGCTGGAGCAGGATGCCTATATCCGGGATGCGGATTGTTATTATATGGAGCGGGATTACAAGACAGCGCTGAGTATGTATAATAAGGTGCTCGATCTGTCCTGGCCAGCCGGCGACTATGCGACATTTCAAAAGGCGATGATTGCCGGGGTCAACAACGGACGCCAGAAGATCACGCTGCTCAACACCATCAGCCGGCTGTATCCGGCGTCCAGCTTGTCGGCGGATGTCAATATGGAGGTTGCCGGGACCTATCTGGCGCAGGAGCAGTACCAGGAGGCATTGCCATATCTGAAGAACGTGCTGCGAAATCCTTCGGCCGACGCGTTGAAGCCGAAAGCCTATCTGCGATCAGGGATTGCGCTGTACAATTTGAACAAGAATGATGAGGCCCTGAATCAATATGATTCCCTCCTCCGGCAGTTCCCCAACTCTCCGGAGGCCCAGAATGCCCTTGACAATGCGAAAGCAATCTATGTCGAAGAGGGTCGCAGCGCCGAATATGTCAATTTTGCGAAAGGGATGGGGGTTGAGGTAAGCGCTTCGCAGGAAGATCAGCTGGCGTATGAGGAAGCGGAAGTACAGTTCAATAACGGCAATTTCGACGCGGCGATCCAGCGGTTCGAATCCTATTTGGCTAAATTCCCCGACGGCAAGTATTCATTGGAGGCCAACTACTATAAAAGCGAGATCTATTTTTCCCGGAAGGACTGGCCGAAGGCGGTTGTCGGCTATGCGGCGGTAGCGGATAAGGCGCCGAACAAATTCGGAGAGAAGTCTTTGCTCCAGGCGGCCCGGCTGTATTATTTCAATCTGAAGGATTACGTGAACGCGGAGAAATATTTCAGTAAGCTAAAGGATTTCACCACTTCCGAAGAGAACAAGATGGAGGCAATGCGGGGGCTGCTGCGGTGCCAGTATCAGCAACAGCAATGGTCGGATGCGATGGCCAACGCGAAGGACCTGTTAGGACAGAAGGGTGTAAGCACGGATGACAAGGTGCTGGCCAATATGGCGACCGCAAAATCCTATGAAGTCGGCGGCGATTGTTCGACGGCGCTGCAGTATTTCCGGATCGCGGCGGAGCTGACCAAGTCAGCTTATGGTGCAGAGGCCCGTTATGAGATCGCCAATTGCCTGTTCAAGGGCAATCAGCTCAAGGATGCGGAGAAAGCCGCATTTGAAGTGGTGAATAAATCCGGTTCTTATGAAGAATGGGTAACCAGGGCGTATTTGCTGCTGGGGGATATCTATTATGCGGAAAAGGATTATTTCAATGCCAAAGCCACCTATCAGAGTGTCGCCGAGAACGCAAAGATCGAAGATCTCCGGCTCCAGGCGCAGAAGAAGTTGGCCCAGGTGACGGCCCAGGAAAACCAGAACAGTAAAGTGGATAATAAGGCAGACAGCACAAACTAACCAATCGCGAATCATGGATAAGAGATCAATCATACTTTTGCTTCTTGGCGTATGGTGCGCTGGATTACATGTGCATGCGCAGGATACAACCAAACGCAAGAGCATCGATATCACGTCTTCTTTTAAACCCGTACTGCGGGAAGCGGTCAAGATCAATTTCAATGCGGCGCCGCCGGTGGCGGACACGACGCATCCGCGGTTAAATTATACGATCCCTTCGCAGTACATGTTCCTCAGCTATCAGCCGGGGGAATTGAAGCCGGTGGCATTACAGCGGGATACGCTGGTACCCTGGGAGAATTACAATTATATCAAGCTGGGGATCGGGAATGTCGTGTTCCCGGTGGCTAATCTGGGTTTCAGCTTCGGGGATGGGAAGTCGACATTCGTGAACATCTTTGCCAATCAGCTCAGTTCGCATGGCAACCTGGAAAATCAGAAGAGCAGTCTGACGGATGTGAAGGTCGACGGAACGTTCAAGACGCAGAATAACCTGGAGTGGAATGCCAGCCTGGCATTCAAGAATGACGAGTATTACCTGTACGGCTATCCTGACACGGTCAAGTATACGCCGGATCAGCTGCGGCAGACCTTCCAGACTATTACCGGCGGCCTGTCCCTGCGCAACACGGTGCCGACGGAGTTTGGGCTGCTATACCATCCAAGCCTGAAATTCTCCGTTTTTTCGGATAACCATACGCCGCAGGGAATGGAGTCGAATTCCGTATTGAACCTGCCGCTGGAGAAACTGATCGGGAAAGAGTTCGCCTTCGATCTGGGACTGACGGCGGACCTGACGCATTACAATCGTCCGGGGGGACCCGCGGCTCAGAACAATAATCTATACTATGTCACTCCCGGGTTCCAGGTGAAGACCACCAATTTCTTCCTGCTTGCTTCGGTCATACCTTCCTGGGATAACCAGATCTTCCATCTGCTGCCCAATTTCGTGGCGGATATCTCGACCTCCGACCAGCGTCTTACGCTTACGGCCGGCTGGATCGGCTATTATGACAAGGGGTCATATCAGCGGTTCGAGTCGATCAATCCCTGGGTGGCGCAGCCGGATTCGTTGCAGAATACGCGGGTCCAGGAACTGTATTTCGGGATCAAAGGATCGCTGGATAATCACTTCTCGTATGCGGCAAAGGTGGGATTCCAGAGCTATGACAATATGCCCCTGTTTGTCAACGATAGTATCGATGGCGGAAAGGATTTCCAGATCCGGTATGCCAGGTCGATGGGTGCGTTGCAGGTGCATGGCGAAGTAAGCTACCTTTATGGAGAGCAGTTTCAGGCAACTGCCAGCCTGACTACCTATAAGTATACGAATTTCACGAATGAACCAAAGGCATGGGGGATGTTGCCGGCGGAATTGAAGGCCAATCTGAAGTGGGAGGCGTTCAAGGAGTTTTGGGCCAAGCTGGACCTGTTTGCTTTTCAGGGGGCGCCCTACCGCGCCCCGAATGGGGCTGCCTTTACCGGGCCGAACGGATTTGACATGAATGCGGGAGTTGAGCTTCGCATCCTCAAGCAGCTCAACCTGTGGTTCCAGATGAATAATATCTTCAATGACAAGTATGAGCGGTGGCATCAGTACCCGGTGTATGGGTTCAATGTGGTTGGAGGGATCGTTTTTTCGTTTGGGGGAAAATAGATAGTTTCGCGTCATGTTGCAGGTCTTGAACGCTTATTTGTTCCAGCATCGGAGTATCAGTATCCCTGGTCTTGGTACGATCTACCTGGAGACTTTCCCTGCCCATGTGGATGTGGCGGACAGAACGGTTTTGCCGCCGGTGTATCGTTTTAGGTTCGACAAATATTTCGACGCGCCGGAAAAGGAATTCTTTGCCTATCTCGCGACGCAGGGCAAGATGCTGGATTTTGAGGCGATCAAATGGTATAACGAGTTTGCATTTGATCTGCGGAACCGCATCCGGAATGAGGAACAAGTTCCGTGGGAGGGGGTTGGAGTGCTGAAAAAGGATGGATCAGGAAATGTGTCGCTCGAGTCCGGGACTGCGCCGGACTTTTTTCAACAGCCTGTACCTGCGATGAAGGTCAAGCATCTGGATGCGGTGCATACTTTGCTGGTCGGGGACCAGGAGCGGACCAGCGGGGAGATGAACGTGTGGCTGCAGGACGAAGCGCCTTCGCGTAAACGCCTTTCCTGGTGGGTCGTTGCGCTGGTGCTGGTGGTGATCGGGCTGGCCATCCTGGCCTGGCATTTCTATACACATGGCTTTTCCACGGCCAATCAATCAACACTATAGGATATTTCCGCTGGCCCCGCAAAGGCCTTCGGCACATCACTCACTATGTCCCTGATACACTATACCGTCTGTCCTTCCTGTGATTCGGACGAACTGAAACCCGTATTTAACGCAGTCGATCATACTGTTTCCCACCAGGAATTCGCGATCTGGCAATGTCAGCGCTGCAGCCTGCGTTTTACCCAGGATGTGCCGGATGCCGCTGCGATCGGACCTTATTATCATTCTGAAGAATATATCAGTCACTCTAATACCACAAAGGGACTGGTCAACCGGTTGTATCATCTGGTGAGGCAGCAAACCCTTGCGGACAAGCGCCACCTCATCCAGACGGCCACGCGACGGAAGCAAGGCAAGCTCCTGGATATCGGGGCGGGAACGGGAGCCTTTGCGGGTTATATGCAGCAGAGCGGCTGGGAGGTAACGGGGCTGGAGCCTGAGGCGGTGGCGAGGGAGCATGCTCTGGCGGATCACGGAGTGCGGTTGCTGGGGATGGACCAGCTGGATTCGCTGCCGGGTGAAAGTTATGACGCCATCACGCTGTGGCATGTGCTCGAGCATGTCCATGCTTTGCATCCATACCTGGAGCGGCTTCGCGCCCTGATCAACAAGGGCGGGCGGATATTTATCGCAGTACCCAATTATACTTCCTACGATGCGGCAGTTTATGGCCCGGCCTGGGCGGCTTATGACGTACCGCGGCACTTGTATCATTTTTCACCGGATGCAATGGAGCGCCTGTTGGCCAGACATGGGTTACAGTTTCATTATTGTCAGCCGATGTGGTACGATAGTTTTTATATCAGTATGATGAGCGAAAAATACCGGAACGGCAAGGGTAATTTGGCGGCTGCTGTTTGCAGGGGGTCGGTCTCCAATCTCAAAGCGTTTGTCGACAAGTCGAAGTGCAGCTCGCTGATCTATGTCGCCGGAAAGTAGTTGGCGTTGATCAACGCGGCGGCATCGGCGATCAGAGTGCTACCCGGATCTCGTAGATGCTCGGCCACAATTTGCCGGTGACATACAGGAGGCCGGAAGCCGGATTCCAGGCGATCCCGTTAAGTACTTCGGAACCGGAGAATTTGTTGCGGGCCTCCGCGGCGATGCTTCTGAGGTCGAGCCTGCCTACGACCTTGCCGGAGCTGGTGTCGATCTTCAGGATATAGTCGGTTTGCCATTGGTTGGCGTAAATGTAGCCGTGGATCAGCTCAAGCTCGTTCACATTGCTGACGGGACCGTTGTTGTCCGTCACCGCGAGGGTCTTCACGACCTGGAACGTATTTGGGTCGATGTAGCTGATATTGCTGGTGCCGTCACTCATGATCAGTTTGGCGCCGTTGGTTGTCATTCCCCAGCCTTCCCGGGTAGGGATCGTGAATTCACCCAATTTCTTAAATGTGGCCGCGTCATAAATAAAGCCCACTTTGGTCGTGTAGGTTAGCTGGTAAACTTTTCCGTTCAGGAAAGCGATCCCTTCCCCGAAATATTTACTCCGGTCGATCTCCACCTTAGGATGGATCTTGCCGGTGCCGGTATCTACCATGCCGAACAGGGAACGACGGCTTTCGGGCATATTGGTGTCGGTCCCGGTGCTTTCATAGAGCTGACCGTCATGGAACAGCAGTCCTTCGGTGAAGGCGGTTGTGTCATGGGGAAGCACTTTCATTACCGTGTAGTCGATGGTGGGGGGTGTATTGTCGGCGGAGGGCGTGGCACTGCTATTGCGGTCAGTATTGTTACACGCAGCGGTCAAGAGGCTGAGGATCAGCAGGAACGATAGCGTTCTGTTCATATTCAGGGTTAATAAAGGGGCAAATATAGGCTTCAAATCGCCTGTGGCGGATAATGGACGGTTAAAATTTGTGCTAAATGCTTGCATATTCCGGGCTTTTTTTGTTGTTTTACAGTCGCTTACGGCTGAATACCAGCTCTTACCATTCCGCTTACCTCACTGCGGGCACTGTTCAGCAAGCCGATTTTCCACGATCCGGTCCTATTGATACCCATCCAATCCCTCTGGAATCACCGTTTATAACCACTTGGTTATTAGTCCAATTCCTGTCGATCTGCCCATCCGTACCCGGTGAACTACCCCTTAAAACCAAATTATGAAATACGCTTTGTACGCACTGTGTATTTTGCTTGATTGTTTGCCATGTTTATCACAGACGGTGTGCCGGTCAACCGATTACCGGAAGAACCAATTGCAAGCCAATCCCGCTCTCTCTCAGACGGTGGCCTCCATTGAGGCTTTTACGGCCAACCAGCTCAAGAGCCGGCCGATCATCGTCACCGGTGGATCAACCGGCGGAGCCGCGGGCAATCTCTCGAATAATATTACGGTTCCGTTGATCACCATTCCTGTCGTCGTTCATATCGTTTATCAAACTGCCGCGGAGAATATCAGTGATGTGCAGGTGCAATCACAGATCGATGCGCTGAATAAGGACTATCAGAAGCAGAATGCGGATACGGCTGAGATCCCATCTTATTATCGATCGCTTGCCGCCAACTGCGGATTCCGGTTTGGGCTTGCGCTGTTGGATACCAGTGGGCAGGCTACGACGGGTATTGTCCGGCGGCAAACGAATGTTACCGCTTTTACTATCAATGATGGCATTAAGTTCGCGGCCAGTGGAGGTGATGACGGCTGGGACGGGGACCGGTATCTCAATATCTGGGTTGGAAATCTGACTGGCGGCATCCTTGGATATTCGAGTGTTGTAGGCGGGTCGAAGGCATCGGATGGAGTGGTGGTGCTATATACGGCTTTTGGCACTAACGGCACGGCTACGGCGCCATTCAACCGCGGGCATACGGCGACACATGAGGTAGGGCACTGGCTGAATATGATCCACACCTGGGGGGATGACAGCTGCGGAAATGACCAGGTGGCGGATACGCCGCCACAAGAGGGGCCCGACTACGGTGACCCGGAGGGTATCGTTCTCTCCTGCGGCAATGAGCCATATGGCAACCTGTACATGGACTACATGGATTTTACCAATGATATCGGTATGCGTCTTTTCACCTATGGCCAGCGGGACCGGATGAGGACTTTATTTGCGCCGGGTGGTTTCCGTTATCCTCTGTTATCTTCCACGGTGCCTGTAGCTGTTACGGATAGTGCGGCGGCGTCTGCGGAGGCCCCGGCAGGCGCAATAGCGATATTCCCCAATCCGGCTGTCAGTGGGGCAACCATCCAACTCACGGATCCATCTTATGTCGGCGGTCTGCTGGAAGTTTATGATCAGTTCGGCAGGCAGGTGCTTACGATGCGGATCACGTCCATGCAGCTGAGGCTGGATGTCTCATCGTGGAGTGCCGGGATGTATTTTATCCGAATGAATGGAGGCGGGAAGGCAGTGGCGGGCAAACTGTTGAAGGGTTAAGTAAGGAGCGCCGTGACCTGTTCGCCGATGACGGGCGCCAGCGCGACGCCCATGCCGTGCATGCGAACGGCGCAGAATACGTGCTCATTTACAGCGCGGACGATCGGCATTTTCTCGCCGCCCATGCCCATGATGCCAGCCCAACGGGTGTCGATGGTATAATGGCGGCCCGGCAGGACCACTTCCCGCAGGAAGCGTTCGAGTTCGTTCTGGATCGTGTCGGTGAGCATCATATCCGTTGTTGTCTCTTCTTCGAAGGCTTGGTTGCGGGCGCCGCCGAGCAACACTCTTTCCCCCAGGTTTCGGAAATAGTAATAACCTTCATCGAAATGGAAAGTGCCTTTGAACGGGAGCCCGTCGATGGGGGAAGTGACGAGCACCTGGCCGCGGGCGGGGGTGATATCCAGCTGGGGCAGGAGTTGGCGGGCAAAGGCGTTCGTACATACCAGCAATTGAGAGGTGGTCAGCGGGAAGGGGTGATTGGATTGCAACAGCAAATGGCCGCCGACCTTCTCGTAGCCTGTTATCCCGATATTATTGAGAATAGTGACGCCCTGGGATTGAACGAGGCGCAGCAAGGCCTTGCAGAGTTGGCCGGAGTGCAGCTGTCCTTCGGTGCGGCTCTCGATCAGGTATCGGACCCCGGCGAATCCGAATGCCGCGATCTTGTCGTCCCGCAGCCGGAATGTCTTCTGTTCACCGGTGATCTTCTTCAGGCTCCGGTTCAGCCGGTCGATCGCAGAGCGAAGGCCGTTGCTGTCGGTGAGTTTGCCGGCGGAGGTAAGCAGCTCGAAGCCGCCGAGTTGTTCGTAGCCGATCTCCGCGTCGCGGAATGTTTTACGGATCTTCTTCAAACCCTTATAGCGCATAGAAACCAGTTCCAGCATTTTATCTTCACCGATCTGATCGATGTCGGCGAGCAGCTCCGTCAGGCTGCCGAAGCAGGCGAAACCTGCGTTACGGGTGCTGGCGCCGGTGGGGATGATGCCTCGTTCGACGATCGTGATCCGGAGGGAAGGGTGCTTTTTCTTCAGGTAGTAAGCGGACCATAGACCCACCAGGCCGCTACCGGCGATGATGATATCCGCCGGGGCAAAAAAACTTTCCTTTTCCCAGATGGAGAGTGAGGGAGGTGTGATCATGGGCTCAAATTAAGAATTTTAATACTCACCTGCTGTCCAACTTGCCAGGCGGCGGCTTCGGTTTTGGGAACGGCGATGCGGCTGATGCCGTGGAGGGATTGGATGAGGATAGCAAAAGAGCCGTCGGATTCCTCAATAGAGGCGATGGTTCCGGTAAGGGACGATGCGGCAAAAATATCTGCCGGGGCGCCCTGGGTCCTGATCCGGCCGTTCTCCAGGAGGATTGCTTCGTCGGCGAGTCGAAAGACCTCCGGTAGATGGTGGCTGACGAGTAAAGTGGTCAGGCCGTAATGGCGATGGGCCATGAGAATATAATCCTGCAATTTATCGCGCATGTCATCGTCCAGGGCGGACAGGGGTTCGTCCAGGAGCAGCAGCCTTGGGCGGCGGGCGATAGCGCGCGCGAGGGCTACTCGTTGTTGTTGGCCGCCGGACAGGAAGGCAGGCCGGAGGTGCTGCAGCTCATTCAGCTCCATGAGGGACAGAAGTTCGGCGACGATGCTGTTGTCATTTGGGTCAGGCAGCGCAAATTCCAACTGCCGGCGGACGGTCATGTGGGGGAACAGGGCAAAGTCCTGGAAGACAAATCCGATGGAGCGGCGCTGCGTGGGCAGGTTCAAACGGCGGGAGCTGTCGAGCCATGTCTCGCCTTCTACTTCGATAAAGCCGGAATCGGTTGGGGTCAGGCCGGCGAGGATACGAAGGAGGGTGGTTTTTCCGGCCCCGGAGGGGCCGTAGATAGCGAGCAGGCGACCTTGCTGCCATTGAAAGTCGATGTCCAGTCGTTGGGGGCCCTGGGCGGTGTGGAGCAATTTGGTGGCCCGGATGGTGGAGGTGGGTGGGTGGGGCACGGCTAGGGGAGTGTTTTGGCGTGGTTGAAATGGTGGTTGGCGAGATATACCAACAGCAGAATAAGAAAGGAAAAGGCGAGAAGTACGATGGCGTATTGGTTGGCCAGCGAGTAGCGGATCGACTGCACTTCGTCATAAATGGCGACGGATGCTACGCGCGTTTGGCCCGGGATACTCCCGCCGATCATCATCACGACGCCGAATTCGCCGATGGTGTGCGCAAAGCTCAGCACGGCCCCGGTGATCAGCGACGGCCGGATGTTCGGGAGAAGGATGCGGACAAGGGTGGCGCCGTCGGATTTTCCGAGAGTGCGGGAGGCGGCCCGGAGATTGGGGGAGAGGCTGCTAAACCCCGCGATGATCGGATTGACCATGAAGGGCAATGAATATAGCAGCGAGGCGAAGACGAGGCCGGGGAAAGAGAATACCAGGCGGATATCCAGGTAGCGGTCGAGGAATCGGCCGAATCCATGCGAAGGGCTGAAGGCCAGCAGAAGGTAGAATCCGAGGACGGTGGGCGGCAACACCATTGGAAGGCTGACAAGGGCTTCGATGGCGATCTTCCAACGGCGCCGGCTATACGCCAGCCAATACCCAAGCGGTATTGATATAAACAGGAGGAGCAGCGTCGTGAGCCCCGCCAGGCGAAGGCTGAGCCATAGGGGTTGCCAATCGATCATGGCTGGTTGAAGCCAAAGGATTTTAAGATGGCCTTAGCTTCTGATGTGGTGAAAAAGTTCATGAACAGGGAGGCACCTTTGTTGTCTTTGGAATGCGGCAGCAGCACAAAGCCTTGTTCGAGTGGTTGGTGGGAATCTGCGGGGATGAGCCAATATTTGCCTCCCGTTTGCTGCATGGCGGGCGAAAGGGCCAGGGACAATGCGATAATGCCGACATCGGCCGCTCCGCTTTGGGCATACTGGGCCGTTTGGGCAATGTTTTCACCCATCACCAGTTTATCCTTAATCTTGTCGTAAAGTTGGTAGTGGCGGAGAGCTTCTTCTGCGCGCCGGCCGTAGGGGGCATGGTCAGGATTGGCAATGGCGATCTTTTTTACGGAGGGGTTCAGCAGGGTATTCATTTTATCGATCGCGGGATCGATCGTCGAACTCCACAGGACGAGTTGACCGGTGCCGTAGAGGTGAATATCTGAAAGGGTCAGGCCTTTTTCTTTTAACTGTCTGGGGTAATCGATGTCGGCGGAAAAGTAGAGGTCAAATGGGGCGCCGTTGCCGATCTGCTGGAAAAAGTTCCCCGAGGAGCCGTAGATAACCTTGATATCGACGTCCGGGTTGGCCTTTGTAAAAACGGCGACCACTGAGTCCAAAGCGAATTTGAGGTCGGCTGCTGCTGCGATGACGACCTCTTGTTTTTGGGAATGGGATGTGAACGGTAATGGTATGGTCATAAAGAGAAAACAAACGTGGACAAACGCTCGGCTCATAGATGAAAATATAGGTAAATTTAGGCCCTTAATTGCATTTAACTATGAGTCAATTGTTCAGTCCGCTCTGGATCAGAGATATTTCCTTAAATAACCGGATCGTTGTTTCACCCATGTGTCAATACAGTTCCCGGGATGGGATGGCGGATGACTGGCACCTGGTCCATTTGGGAAGCCGGGCGGTTGGCGGGGCGGGGCTGGTATTTACGGAGGCGGCCGCGGTCTCGCCGGAGGGGCGGATAAGCCCCGCCGACCTCGGGATCTGGAAGGATGAGCATATTGACGGGTTGAGACGGATCGTCAAATTTGTAAGGTCGCAGGGCAGTGAGATCGGCATCCAGTTGGCGCATGCGGGCCGCAAGGCCAGTGTTGCGGAGCCATGGAACGGCGGGAAATTGGTGAAGCAGGGTGCGTGGCAGCCGGTAGCACCAAGTGCGATTGCCTTTGATGACGGATATGCGGAGCCGGCGGAGCTGACATTGGAAGGGGTGGCAAAGGTTGTCGAAGAGTTCAAGACCGCTGCCAGGCGTGCGATGAAGGCGGGGTTCAAGGTAGTGGAGATCCACGCCGCTCACGGGTATCTGCTGCACGAATTCCTCTCACCGCTGAGCAACCGGCGTACGGACAGTTATGGGGGCTCCTTTGAAAACCGGGTGCGGCTGCTGACGGAGGTGGTGGCGGCGGTTAGGTCGGCCTGGCCTGCGGGGTATCCGTTGTTTGTCCGCATCTCCGCTACCGATTGGGCGGATGGCGGATGGACGATAGAAGAGTCAGTCCGGCTGGCGGGACTGCTCAAGGGGTTAGAGGTGGACGTGGTGGATTGTTCGTCGGGCGGGCTTGTGCCGAATATCAAGATCCCTTTGGGGCCCGGCTACCAGGTCGGATTTGCCGCGCGGATCCGTTCGGCGGGGGTGATGACGGCAGCAGTGGGGATGATCACGGAAGCGGCGCAGGCGGAGGGCATTTTAGCGGCAGGTCAGGCCGATCTGATCGTTATGGCCCGGCAATTGTTACGTGATCCATATTTCCCCTTACATGCGGCTGGCGAGCTTGGTTTTTTGGATGTTCATTGGCCGCTACAATATTTGCGGGCCAGGCCGAAATGAAATGAACCATTTCCAGCGATGATTGTTAGTTAAACCATTTTAAACAATACTGATGAAACTTACCTTTTACGGGCATGCTACTTTTTCGATAGAGGTCAACGGGAAAACTTTATTATTCGATCCTTTTTTCAATGGGAACCCGGCGGTTAAGAATGCCGATCCCGATAAGATAAAAGCTGATTATATTTTTCTTACGCATGGTCATGGAGATCACGTCGGTGATGCCGTGTCGATCGCGAAGAATACCGGGGCTACCGTTGTCGCTCCGCCTGAGTTGTCCGGATGGCTGGGGAAGCAGGGGATTCAGAAGGTAAATGCCATCAATCATGGCGGGCCGATTGGTTTTGATTTCGGCAAGGTCAGGGCGGTGAGCGCCATTCATTCTTCGTCGACCCCTGACGGTGCGTATGCGGGTAACCCCGTGGGCTTTGTATTTACGACGAGTTCGGGAAATTTCTATGCTGCGGGGGACACGGCGTTGACGATGGATATGCAGTTGATCCCGCTATGGGCCAAGCTGGATTTTTCGGTCATGCCGATCGGCGGGAACTTTACGATGGATGTGGCCGATGCGATCCATGCGGCGGACTTTGTGAAGTGCGACACGGTGGTGGGGATACATTACAATACCTGGCCGATGATCGCGGTAGATACGGAGAAAGCAAAGGCGGATTTCAAGGCGGCTGGTAAGAAGCTAATATTGCCGGCGTCGGGAGAAACGATAGAGTTGTGAGTTAACTGATTGGATTTGTTTAAATTATGGCGAATGGACATTAGCGGGTATTTGAAAAGAATCAACAGCACCGGCATTTTACGAAGTGATCTGGACAGTCTACGGGAATTGCAGTACAAACATGTTTTTTCCATCCCGTTTGAGACGCTCGATATCCACAACCAGATCCCTATAATCCTGAAAATCAATTTACTGTATCAGAAGGTCATCCGGGATCAACGGGGCGGCTATTGCTATGAGTTAAATGTTCTTTTCCATCACCTTCTCCATTTATGCGGATTTGACGTCAACCTGGTCTCGGGGCGGCTTCATCATGGTAATAACCGGTTTGGGCGGGAGTTCGAGCATTTGGCGCTGGTCGTCAATCTGAACGGCAGGGACTGGCTGGTGGATGTCGGATATGGCGATTTTTCCCTTGTCCCGCTGGCGATAGCCCCGGGAGAGATCCAGAGTGACGGACGGAACTATTATCAGATTATCGATCCGGTCATGGTGGATGGCCGGCCTTACCTGGGTGTGGCCAAGTGGGTAACCGGCAAACAGGATTTCAAGATCGACTATATTTTTACACTCACGCCGCGGACTTTGCCTGAGTTCTTCGGGATGAACGAGTTTCATCAGACCTCCCAGGAATCTATTTTTTCGCGCAGTCTGATCTGTACGATGCCAGTACCGGATGGGCGGATCACGCTGATCAACAACAAACTGATCCGCAAGGAGAACGGAAAGCGGCAGGTCAAGATCATCCAAAGCGAGGATCAGCGGGATCAGGTATTGGAGAAATATTTCCACATGGACATGACCTATTTGGTGTAGGGGTATTACTTAATCTTTACGGCGATCGTAGGGTATACCTGAAAGAAGTCGGCCGTTGTGTTGACATGATAGTACAGGTTAAGTTTCGACCCCAGCGCCAGGCTTTTAGTAAGGTTGAACCAGATCTGCGGTTCGGCGAAAAAGCAGAAGCGCTTGCCCGATTCGCCGGCGGTGGCCGCGTCCCCGTGGTTCCTGTTCTCGGTCCAGGCGTTAAGATCGCCGGCCAGCTCCAGTTTGTAATGGAGCAGTCCTTTCCACCAGTATAAAGTATAGATCGGGTCGTTGGAGGGCCGGGGCCAGGCGACATATTTATAATCCAGGACGCTGCTGAATATAGCGCCCAGCCAATGGAATGGGATCTCGGCGCCGGTCTGAAAGGTGTTGGTGATATAGTAACTGTATTGTTTGGGTTCGGTGATGCCGGCGCCGCCGCTATAGCCGAATTGCCAAAAGATCATTGGTTGCCAGGCGCGGAAGGATTGAGTTACCTGGCAGAAGAATTTACCGATGTTATTGCCCGAGCCGAGGAGGTCTGCTTCCGTTTTGAGCAAAAAACCGCCGGGTTTTATGAAGGCGTGGCCGGTGTCGCGGAGCTTGAAAAATTCGAAGTAGAGGGTAGGAAAGTTGTGGGGATTTTCTGCCGGGTCGGCGGTGTGACGGAGGTCGTAATGCAGCTGCAGGTTCTGTGCAGGAACGGCGGCGGGCAGGAGAAGGAGCAGGCAGAGCCACAAGTATTTCATATGCGAATATTTGATCGGGAAGATCGGAGAAGGAAGTCCGGGAGGGCGGAATTGCCACGGAATTGTTTCGGAATTCTCGATATTTGAGGCCCATGAATGAGGTGGAATTTAGTGTCTTCGATACGCTGTTCCGGAAGGCCTTTCAGAAATGTTTTGGTCACCCGATGGATGCGCCGTTGACGGAGACGGAAAGCAAATTGATGCATACGCGGGTATTCGACGATACGGGTCTGGTGATTGGCTGGAAGAGTATCAAAAATTACTCGGTCTTTTTGTTGTCGCCCGGGGGTGCGAAGTTGGAGAACCCTTCGGTGGCGACGTTGGATACGTTGGCGCGGTTTGTGACGGGGGCGCCTTATACGACCGAACCGGAGCGCAGGAAAACGGCGGGTCATTATCCGTATTGGTATGAATATAAGGCGGAATGGATGTTACGGCGGGGTCGGCCGGCCGAGACTAAGCCGGTTGAGCCAGAGCGGAAGAAGGCGCCGGTGTGGCGGTGGTTTTGGAAGGGGTTTTGGCGGGCGTTTTGGTGGAAGGTTGTATTGGTTTGTGTATTGGCGGTGATCGTGATCGCAGTCGTAATTATTATTTCGTGGCCTAGGTTACCGGGGGGGAGGTTTGAGGAGAGTTTTCGGGATGTTTCGGCGGATTCGCTGCAAAGCCGCGGATGGTGGGTGGAGGCTCCCGACAATAGTTACTGGGATCGGCGGGGAGAGACACCGGGTTGTCTCACCCTGTTTACGTTACGGGGGGACAACTGGCCTGATTCGGCGAACCGGCCGGAGATCCGAAATCTCCTGATGCATCGGATCGACTGTGACTGCTGGACGGCTGAGGTGCATTTGAAAGATTTCGTTCCGGCGCACAACTGGCAGCAGGCAGGCATACTTTTGATGGAAGATTCCGGATTCAGAGGCGCCAGCATGCGGGTATCGATTGCCTTTAATGACTACAACGGGGTCTATCCGCGGTCGGGAACCATCCTGCTCCAGGGCATCGCTTCGCGGGGTACCCGGGAGGACAAGCCGGAGGAATTTGCACACGTTGTTATATTGCAGACGGATAGTGTAAGGAGCCATCCCGACTTGTACCAGGTCCTGGCCCATTCGGCCTTGCGGATCGAGAAGTCTGGCGACCGTTTCCGGATCCTGTATGCGGACGGGATTTCTGAGAGTACCTCTTTTAAAGAAGTTGCCAGTTACGAGTTTAGCTTTAAGCCGCGCTATGTCGGATTGTTTGCCTTGCGGGGATATGTCGATACATCGGCCGCAGTGCCGGCACGCTTTACCTGGTTTGGCATGGACTGCTGCAAACTTCGTTAGAACAGTCTCTCACCCGGCGGCCGGATCCCCACCAGGCGGATATAGATCGTCGTTTGTCCAAGGGTGTGGGTCTGATGTTCAAACGCCTTTTCGAAGAGCGCGAATCGGCTGATCTTACTCCCACGCATGTCGACCTCCTCGCCGAATTTGGCGGGGTCAAAGTCTTGCAGGTCCTTGATGGCGATATCAAAGCTTTTTGTGACGTAATAGACGACGGAGTCCTTGTTCTGTGCGGTCGGACTTTTTTCAAGGTTTTGGGGGAAACCCGCAGTGACTCCAGTAGCGAAACGCATCAAACCTGCGTTACCGGAAGCCAGGTGAAGCATTTGCTGGGCAAAGCTCCGGATGCTGTCGACAGCTTTGAAAGAATATTTGTCTGCGGGCATGGCGTTGAGGTACTCAAGGGTATAGGATTTTGCGCGTTCCCAGTCCCTGATAAACTGTGCCTTTACAGAGTCCCCGGTAAGGTTTTGAGCAGTGGCGGAGATGGAAAATTGAACCAGAAAGAGCGCGGCGGCAAAAACGATGATCGTTTTAGTGATTAATCGGCTCATAAACAATGGTGTTTAGTTGGACCACAAAGTAGCCAAAATATTGGTCCCCGAGAGTGGACCCGATGAAAAAAAATTTATTTGAAATAACCTTCGGGGATGGTCCGCCAAAGGTCATGGGACAAATGGCCGGTCAGCAGTTCGTAGACCAGATAAACAGGCCAGAAAATATAGTGGATGATCAGCAGTATCCAGCTATGATTGTAATGCCAGCTGATCATCAGCGTATAGAGGCCGAGCAGGGCGTAGATAATTCCGGAAGATCTTCTGTCCATGGTTGCTAGGTTTATTTCAATTATTTTTATAAAATGAATGCTTTTCGCTACCTGTTGCTATCGGCTATTTGTCTGGGGTACGGCTGTGATTCACCTAAAACGAAAACAGCACATGCCGAAAATAACGAATTTTTGCGGCCGGACGTCTTTCTTTCTTCCCCCGGAAAGGTCGAGGGGTGTGTTGGTCTTTATACGTACGATTCGCTGACGATCCCCTTCGACAGTCTCGACGTGGATCAGGGCAAAAAAGTCCTGGCGACAAAGTCGAACGAATTTGCCTTTTTCCGGCTTCACCGAAAGGATATCTATTTACGATATGACTCCGCAAAGAGCGGGCCGGTTGATAAGAAGACCTTTAAAGAAGTATATCGGGGAAACGATTACACGGTGGTGCTGATCACGCATTCTGTCCGGGAGGAAGGGGAGGCGGTTTGGTTGACCGGGACGCTTGAGGTTATTTTCAAGGATAAGCACTTTACGATAAAGATAAAGGGCCTTTCGGGGTGTTAAAATATAAGACCGGCCCGCAGGGCCGGTCCGGAAGATTATAAGTGTATCAAGATTATAAGTGGATCGCCTCACCATAAGCGGCTTCGATGGCATCCTTGACCGATTCGCTGATGGTCGGGTGGGGGTGGATGCTGTCGAGGACTTCGTGGTAGGTGGTTTCCAGCTTGCGGCCCAGGACGGTCTCTATGATGATCTCGGTGACATTGTAGCCGATCATATGGGTACCGAGCCACTCGCCGTATTTGGCATCGAAGACGACTTTGACGAACCCCTCAGTGTGGCCGACCCCGGTGGCTTTGCCAGACGCAGTGAGTGGGAATTTGCCCACTTTGACCTCATAGCCGGCGTCTCTGGCCTGCTTCTCCGTCATACCGACGGAGGCGATCTCCGGGGTACAATAGGTACAGCCCGGTACATTCCCGTAATCCAGCGCTCCGGGTTGGTGAGCGTACTTCTTTTCGACGTAGGCGATATTTTCCACGCAAATAATACCTTCTTTGGTGGAGACGTGGGCGAGGGCCTGGCCGGGTACGCAGTCGCCTACGGCGTAGAAGCCGGGGACATTGGTCTGGTAGAATTTGTCGACGAGGATCTTGCCTTTATCGGTCTTGATGCCAAGAGTTTCCAGGCCGATATTTTCGAGATTGGCGCTGATGCCGATGGCGCTGAGGAGGATATCGGCTTCGAGAGTGACTTCGCCGGTGGCTGTCTTCACTTTGGCCTTGACACCATTGCCGCTGGTATCGACGCTGGTCACTTCGCTGCTGGTCAGGACGTCGATGCCATATTTCTTATAGATCTTCTCGAGCTCTTTTGAGATCTCTTCGTCTTCCAGCGGCACAATGCGGGGCAGGAATTCGACGACGGTAACCTTTGTGCCCATGCTATAGTAAAAATAAGCGAACTCGACGCCGATGGCGCCGCTCCCTACGATAATGATGCTATTGGGTTTTTCGGGCAGGGTCATCGCTTCGCGGTAGCCGATCACTTTTTTCCCGTCCTGTTTGAGGTTGGGGAGTTCGCGGCTACGGGCCCCGGTGGCGATAATGATATGTTTGCCTTCAACGAGCTGTGTTTTCCCGTCGGCGCCGGTCACTTCGATCACACCCTTAGCTTTCAGCTTGCCGGTGCCCATGATGACGTCGATTTTGTTCTTACGCATTAGGAATTGAACCCCCTTACTCATTTTGTCGGCTATGCCGCGGGAACGCTTGATCACCGCCGGGAAATCTGCGGAGCCGCTGGCTTCGATACCGTACTCTTTGGAGTGAAGGATATCCTGGTATACCTGGGCACTTTTCAGCAGGGCCTTGGTAGGAATGCAACCCCAGTTTAAACATACCCCGCCCAAGTTTTCTTTTTCAATGATTGCAACTTTAAAGCCTAACTGTGAGGCACGGATGGCGGAGGGATAGCCTCCGGTTCCACTCCCGAGCACGACTACATCGTATGCCATTTTTCTACCTGTTTTTTGATTAGAAATGTCGATTTTCGACCCGCGAAGCTACGTTAAAAAGAGTAAATTTGCGCCGAAAATACTTCAGAATGAAATTGGATATATTGGCCATTGCTGTACATCCCGATGACGTGGAACTTGGTTGTTCGGGCACTTTGCTGATGGAAAAGGCGAAGGGAAAACGAACGGGAGTGGTGGACCTTACCCGGGGAGAATTGGGTTCGAGGGGGACACCCGAACTGAGGGCGGAGGAGGCTGCGGCCGCGGCGAAGATCCTTCAATTGGATGTAAGGGAGAACCTGGGGATGGCTGATGGATTTTTTCGAAATGACGAGGCGCATCAGCGCCTTCTCATCGGGGCAATCCGAAAATATCGCCCTGAGATCGTGCTGGGGAATATTCTGGAGGATCGGCATCCCGATCACGGCCGGGCGGGGCATTTGATCCGGGATGCTTGTTTCCTGAGCGGGCTGAGAAAGGTCGGGACGACGGATGAGACAGGTCAGCCGCAGGAGCATTGGCGGCCGAAGTACGTCTTCCACTACATCCAGGACCGCTATTTCGAGCCAAGCTTTGTATTTGACATTTCCCCGGTTTTTGAGGCCAAACTGCAGTCGATCCGGGCGTATTCGTCGCAGTTTTATTCCAGCGGCTATACGGCGGATGAGCCGCAGACTTACATTTCAAGCCCTGAATTCCTGCAGGCGATCATCGGGAGGCACCAGATGTTCGGCAAGATGATCGGGGTGCCGTATGCTGAGGGATTTGTCACCGAAAAGATGATCGGGGTTAAGGGTTTTGATGCATTTATCCAAATGGATACATGATGGTGCAATTTTAACATTTGCAGCGCGTTAAAAAGGGGTAAATTTGCTATATTATTAATCTCTCAATCAGCTTCCATGTCTTTGCCTAAGTTTTCGTCCGGCCCGCAATCCTTTCACACCGAGTTGAAGAAAAGGATCAGCAATTATTTTGAGGAAGTCGGTAAAGCGAAGACGGGGGACTACAGTCTGTTCATAAAGGCGGTGATCCTGATGGTGAGCTTTGTCTTCATCTACATCCACCTCGTTTTCTTCACCCCGAATGCGTTTTGGTGCATTGTAGAGAGCGTCTTGCTGGGCGGGGTGGTCGCGGCGATTGGGTTCAATGTGATGCATGACGGTGCGCACGGCAGCTTCTCCAAATACAAATGGGTCAACGGCCTGGCGGCCTTTTCGCTGAATATCCTGGGCGGCAACAGCTTTATGTGGAATATGAAGCACAACGTCGTGCACCACTCCTATACGAATGTGGAAGGCGTGGATGACGATATCGATATCCAGCCCTGGATGCGCATGACGGAAGCGCAGAAGCGGTACCGGATGCATCGGTATCAGCATCTTTATTTCTGGTTCTTCTATTGCGTCCTGTATATCTTCTGGATCTTTGTACTGGACTATACGAAATATTTCAAGCACAAGGTCGGATCGATGCCGTTGAAAAAAATGAGCCTGTCCGATCATTTGGTGTTTTGGGGCTTCAAACTGTTTCACGCCTTCCTGTTCGTCTTCCTTCCGATTTACCGTCTTGGCTGGTATGACTGGATGATCAGTTTTACGATCTTTACGATGGTCGCCGGCTTCGTGCTGAGCATGGTCTTTCAGCTGGCCCATACGGTCCAGGATACGGCCTTCCCCACGGCGGATGCCGTCACCGGGAAGATGGAAGACGAGTGGGCTATCCACCAGATCAGGACGACGGCCAATTTTGCCACTCGTAATCCCGTGGTCAGCTGGTTGGTAGGCGGGTTGAATTTCCAGATCGAGCATCATCTTTTTCCCAAAATATCTCACATCCATTACCCGGCGATCAGCAAGATCATCCGGCAGGCCTGTCAGGAATATGGGCTGGTGTACATTGAATATCCGCGCGTGCACAATGCTGTGGCTTCCCACCTGGCTTTCCTGCGGCAGATGGGCCGGAAATAACCCGAAAAGCGTACCTTTGCGGCTCATTTTAATGATATGAGCAAAGTCAAGGTCGGTCTGGTTCAGATGAGCTGTTCCGCGGACAAATCCACCAACCTCCAAAAGGCAATGGATAAGGTCCGTGAAGCTGCAGCCGGCGGAGCGCAGATCGTTTGTCTGCAGGAACTCTTCACCTCCCTCTATTTCTGTGACGTCGAAGACTACGAAAATTTCAAGCTGGCGGAGCCGATCCCCGGTCCGTCCACGGAAGCATTGGGAAAGCTGGCTGGGGAGTTGAGGGTGGTGATCGTCGCCAGCCTTTTCGAAAAGCGGACCCAGGGGATCTATCACAACACGACAGCGGTGCTGGATGCCGATGGCGCCTACCTTGGCAAGTACCGCAAGATGCATATCCCGGATGACCCCGCATATTATGAGAAATTCTATTTCACGCCGGGGGACCTTGGCTATAAAGTATTCAAGACGCGGTATGCCACGATCGGCGTGTTGATCTGCTGGGACCAGTGGTATCCGGAGGCGGCGCGGATAACCGCGTTAATGGGGGCGGAGATATTGTTTTACCCCACGGCGATCGGTTGGGCTACCAGCCAGGACGAAGCGACAAATACCGAACAATACAATGCCTGGCAGACCATTCAGCGGAGTCACGCGGTGGCGAATGGGGTACATGTGGTGAGTGTCAACCGGGTGGGACTCGAGCAGAATGGATTGATGAAATTCTGGGGCGGGTCGTTTGTGTCTAACCCGTTCGGGTCGGTTCTGTACCAGGCGTCGCATGACCGGGAGGAGGTAACGGTAGTGGAGATTGATACCGCGGCGACAGATCGGTACAGGACGCATTGGCCTTTTCTGCGGGACCGGCGGATCGATTCGTATCAACCAATTACCAAGCGATTTATTGATGAATCCTAAAGAAGCCGGTTATTATTTTCCCGCCGAGTTTGCCCGTCACCGGGCTACGTGGTTAAGCTGGCCGCATAAGGAAGCATCCTGGCCTGGGAAGATTTTTTCCATCTATCCTAACTATAGTCGTTTTGTCCGGGAGCTGACGCGTGGGGAAGAAGTTTGTATCAATGTCAGGGATTCGGCGATGGAAGCTTCGGTTGTCGGTCATTTGGAGGTCGCGGGAGCGGACATGAGTAAAGTACATTTTTACCATTTTCCTACCAACGATGCGTGGTGCCGCGATCATGGTCCGGCTTTCCTGATCAATCCTGCTGCGGCGGCGGGACAGAAAAAGGTTATTGTGGATTGGAATTACAATGCCTGGGGGAATAAATATCCGCCGTTCGACCTGGATGACGATATCCCTACGCATATCGGGAAGGTTTTGGGTCTGCCGGTCTATTATCCCGGGATCATCATGGAGGGCGGGTCGGTGGATTTCAACGGTGCGGGAACGCTCATCACTTCGACTTGTTGTCTCTTAAATCCGAATCGCAACCCTTCGCTGGATCGGGACCGCATCGAAGGGTATTTGCGCGACTATTATGGGGTGGAGCAGGTCCTTTGGATTTCGGAGGGGATCGTTGGGGACGACACGGACGGGCATATCGACGATACGGTTCGGTTTGTGAACGAGGACACGGTAGTGACAGTGATCGAGGAGGATTCGCAGGATGAAAATTATCAGCTGTTACAAGATAATCTGGCGGAGCTGTCGCGAATGCGGCTGCTCAGTGGCAAGCAGCTGAATATTGTCGAGCTCCCGATGCCTTCGGCAGTGATCTATGAGGATCAGCGGTTGCCGGCAAGCTATGCCAATTTCTATATTGCAAATGAGTCGGTGATCGTTCCGACGTATCGGTGTGACCGTGATGAGAGGGCGCTGGGTATACTGGAGGGGTGTTTTCCCGGCCGAAGGGTGGTGGGGATCGATTCGACTGATATTATTTGGGGGCTGGGGAGTTTTCATTGTTTAAGTCAGCAGGAGCCGGAGGTGTAGGTCAAGATCCATCTGTTGTCTGTCTTAGGCGTTCGCATGCCGGACTATCGAATCGACGGATCTCCGCACATCTTCGTCGGTCGTTCTCCAGCCGCTGACACTGATCCGCATGGCCGGTTTCCCCTGCCATACCGTTCCACCGCACCAGCAGACACCGTCTTCCTGTACGGCCCGAATCACCTGCTGCGTCCGTGCGGCGTCGCCGAAATGGACCAACACCTGGTTGAGCACTACTTCGTTCAGCACGGTAAAACCTGCTTCCGTGAGCGCAGCGGCAAATTGTTCTGCCTGCCTGCAATTCCGGTCGATCATTGCTTCGAGCCCTTTTGTCCCGAGCGATTTCAAGGCTGCCCACACCGGTACGCCCCGTGCTTCGCGCGATATCTCCGGCACGTTGTGCATAGGCTCCCTGGAAGCATCATCGGGTAAATAAGCAGCTGGCGATGCGGACATGGCGGCATATAAAGCCGGCCGGTCGCGCACAAAAACGATCCCGCTGTCATAAGGCACATTAAGCCATTTGTGCGCATCGGTCGCCCAGGAATCGGCCAGCCCGATCCCTTCGGCTAAATTTCTTTTCCGCCGGGATGCCAAAGCCCAAAGACCGAAGGCGGCATCGACATGGACCCAGGTATTGGCGCCCCGCATCCCACAGATGGCGCCGGTGTCATCGAAGGATCCGGTATTTACATTGCCGGCCTGAGTGCAGATAATGGTTGGCCGGTCCGTGACGGACACTTTAGCTGGAATTATCCTTCCCTGCCCATCAACCGGGATCCTGCTGACCCTTTCTCTCCCCAACCCGAGCATACTAAGCGCTTTCAAAACGCTGACATGGACTTCCGCGCCGACGATGACATCGATCTCCGGGCTGTTGAACAGACCTTTTGCTTCCACATCCCATCCTGCCTTCAGCAAAATGGCATGCCGGGCTGCGGCCAAGGCTGTAAAATTGGCCATTGTATCGCCGGTTACAAATCCAAACCCACTTTCCTTCGGCAACCCAAAAAGCTCCAAAAGCCATTTACCTGTAATACTTTCCAGCGCGGATGCTATCGGGGACGTTATGGTAAGGCCTCCGTTCTGATCCCATACTGTTGCCAACCATTTTGCCCCCATGGCTGCCGGCAGGCTTCCACCGATAACGAAGCCAAAGTACCGGCCCCCGGTCGATCTCACTGTGGCCGGTGATCCGATCTCGTTTAATAAGGAAAGTACATCTGCAGCATCGACCGGTTCTTCCTGCAATGGAACATCCAGCCTGGTAAGGCTTTCCAAAGCCGATTTGCGTGGAAACACAGGGAAATCGTCAAGACTGGCCAGGTATTTTTTGGCCATGGCGGCAACATTGTCGATAAACAGCATGGCAGAGTCATTTTTATTAATGCCCAACGAACCGCCTTACCCCGTGATCGCCACAAGCGGCACATGGCTGTGATAAGCCAGCTTCACCGTACTGGTAGTCTTGAACACATTAGAAAGGAATGAATGCCGCCGCGGGAAGGTCAGGATCAGATCGATTTGATTGTCTATTACAAATTGGTTGATGGCATCCAGGAAATCGAACAACCGAATGAAATAGAAGTCGGGCTTGTAGTCTGCCAGGCTCGCATCCAGCTTGTTCCTTTCATTGGCATACTCCTCTGTCACCTGCACATAGTGCTCGTGATCGACATTTACGATGTGGAGCCGCGGTTTGAAGAGGTCCAGCACCGACTTCACCGTATGAATGGGGATCGTAAAGTCGGTTTCTTTGAAATCCGTGAGCAGCATAACGTTTTTGGCAGAAGTCGAGTGCGCGCCCGGCGGAACGATGATCACCGGTACGATCCGTCTTTTAACGATATTCAGCGTGTTACCGCCCATCAGCATTTCCCCGAGCCGGGTAGAACCCGTTGTTCCCATCACGATGAATTGGATATCATTATTCAGGACATAAGCCTCCAGCGAGTCCAGGAAACGGTTGCTTTCTTCCGCAACGATGGATATACCTGCATTGGTGAGGCCGGAGATATCTGTCCTTACACTCTCCAGCGCCAATTCCACGATCTCTTTTCGGGCTTCATCCTCTCCACCCTCCGTGCTGAGCGGACTGCTGTCCGAACCGTATTCCAGGGCTTCAAAAACATTATAGAGGATAAGTTGAGCGTCGGGCAAGCCGTTGGAAATGTGAGCGGCATACCGGGCGGCATTCTTGGAGGCATCGGAAAAGTCGATAGGAACAATGAATTTATTCATATATGATGTTTTGGTCTGCTTACGTCCAGTAACAGGGTGGTAAATATATAAAATAGTCGGGAATATTGGCATCCTTGACGGGAGCCCCCTTTTTCATCCACATTTTGTCAACAGCGCGTTCTCAGCGCGGATCATTATTCGGGAAGAATGGCTATTTTACTGTAGGTTTGGCGTTTTAAACAATTGAACGTGCGATTAAAGAGCTTAGAAATAAAGGGTTTCAAGAGTTTTGCCGATAAGACCCATATCAGTTTTGATGAGGGTATTACCGGGATCATCGGTCCGAATGGTTGCGGGAAGAGCAATATCATCGACAGCATACGCTGGGTGATCGGGGAGCAGAAGATCAGTCATCTGCGGTCGGAGAACCTGGAGAGCCTGGTATTTAACGGGAGCCGGACCCGTTCTGCCTCCGGACTGGCAGAAGTGAGCCTGACATTCGAGAATACCAAGAACCTCCTGCCGACGGAGTTCAGCACGGTCACCGTCACGCGTAAATTCTACAAGAGCGGGGAAAGCGAATACCGGTTGAACGATGTGTCCTGCCGGTTAAAGGATATCCAGAACCTGTTCATGGATACCGGGATCAGTACGGACAGTTATGCCATTATCGAACTAGGGATGGTGGATGATATCATCAAGGATAAGGATAACAGTCGCCGGCGGATGCTGGAGCAGGCTGCCGGAGTAACGATATATAAAACCCGGAAAAAGGAGGCACGGCAGAAGCTGGATGCCACCGAGCAAGACCTGGCAAGGATCGAGGACCTGCTGTTCGAGATCAACAACCAGTTGAAAAGTCTGGAGAACCAGGCCAAAAAGGCGGAGAAATACTACGAGATCAAGAAGGAATACCGGGAGCTCAGCATCGAGCTGGCAAAGGCGGCGCTCGAAGGGTTCAACCTGACGTATAGGGAGCTGAATGAACAATCTGAAACGGAGACCGATCGGAAGTTCCGTTTGGAAGCGGTGATTGCGACAGAAGAAGCGGGCCTGGAACAGGAAAAGCTGGGATTTATCGAGAAAGAGCGGGCGCTTCAATCATTGCAGCATGAGTTCAACGACCTGATGCAGAACCTCCGGACCAAAGAGAACGAAAAGAACCTGGCCTCTCAACGGCTGAATTTCCTGCGTGAAAAAGAAGAAAGCCTGCAGGAATTCCTGGGCAAGAGCGAGGGGCAGCTCGGCGGTCTGGAGGAGAGTATTGTTTTTACCCGGCAGCAGGTTGCGGAAGAAGAGAACAAGTTAAGCGGGTTGCAAGAGCAGTTGGAATCGTTGAAGGATACTGTCGATGAGACCCGCCGGATATTCGATGAAAAACGGGTCACGGTGGACGCGTTGCGCCGGGAGAATGCGCAGATCCAGCGGGATCAGTTCGACGCGGAAAAGAAGGTAGCGGTAGCGGATACGTCGATTCAGAACCTGCAAAGAGGGATCCGTCAACTGGAAGAGGAGCGGATGGTAAGGGAAAGCCAGCTCAAGCAGCTGGAAGAGGAGCATGGGCTGAAGGAGCAGGAGTTGGAGGGCAGGCAGTCGTCGTTGAAGCAATTACAGGAGCACCAGGAGCGGATGAAGGAGAATATCCTCCAGGCTCAGGGACAGCTGGAAGGATTACGGCAACAGCTGGCGGATGAGAGCCGGAAGCTGGATGCAAAAAACAATGAGCACGACCTGCTGAAGAGCCTTATCGATTCCATGGAGGGTTATCCGGAAAGTATCAAGTTCCTGCACAAGAATCCTGCCTGGAATCAGCAGGCTCCGATCCTTTCAGATATTATTTATGTGAAAGAGGAGTTCCGGGCGGCGGTGGAAAATGTCCTGGAGCCCTATTTGAATTATTATGTGGTGAAGGATTTGCAAGAGGGGATGCAGGCAGTACATTTGCTCGATGCCAATAAAAAAGGGAAAGCCAATTTTTTCCTGTTGGATAAGATTGGGGACCGGCCGGACTCCGACACGCATGCACAGGAGGGGTTGATCCCGGCAATGGAAGTGATCGAGGTTGACGAGAACTATCGCAAGCTGGCCGAGCATCTGTTGGGGAATGTCTATATCGCGGAGAATGAGCAGGCGCTGGAGAACAGTAATGGTTCGATCGTGTTGGAGAAGAGCGGCAAATTTGTAAAAGGGAAATATTCGCTGACGGGCGGGAGCGTGGGGCTATTTGAAGGAAAGAAGATCGGGCGGGCAAAGAACATGGAGAAGTTGAGGGAGGAGATCCGGCGACATCAGTCGGTGGTCGGCGGGTTGAAATCGGCTATCCAGGAGAAGCACGAAGAAGTGATCGGGTATAACGAACAATTAAAGGAGCAGGCGATCCGTCAAACGCAGGAAGATTGTAACCGGCTGACGAATTTCGTTTTTTCCCTGCAAAACAAGATCGAGAACCTACATGCGCTGCAACATTCCTCCCTTGGAAGGTTGGAGGAGCTGCAACTCAACCTCGAGGAGACGATTGCAGGCATCGAAGATACCCGCCAGGCCTGGACCGAGCTGGTCCGGATGGTGGCTGAGTTGAAAGAGAAAACACAGGTGGCGGAGGGGGATTACCGAAGTGCGGAAGCGGCATATAACGGGGCATCCGCCAGCTACAACGAATTCAATTTGCAGCTGACGCGCCAGCATAGCCGGATCAATGGGCTGAAACAGGAGCTGGAGTTCAAGAGCCGGCAGCTGAATGACCTGCGTGATCAGATCGAGGTGAATGTCTCACAGTTGAAGCAGACACTCGAGAGCATTGCGGAAAGTTCGGAGGCATTAAATCAGGCGGATGCAGAATTGGTGGGGTTGCTTCGCAAAAAGGAAGACGAGGAGCGGAGGCTGAATGAAGCCGATCAGGCGTATTATAATCTGCGAAATGCGCTGGCTGAAAAAGAGAGCGAGCTGCGGCATAAAGTGAAGGAAAGGGAGCAGATCGAGCAGCTGCTCGGGGGTATCAAAGACCGGCTGAACGAGCTGAAGCTGCAACTCGCGGGGATGAAAGAACGGTTGAACGTGGAATTCAGGATCAACCTGGACGATATTATCGATCAGCCTCGTACCGGTGAGGTTCCGGTGGAGGAGTTGCAGGAGAAATCGGACCGGATGAAGAAGCGACTGGAGAACCTGGGGGAAGTCAACCCGACTGCGATAGAGGCTTTCCAGGAGATGAAGAAGCGGTATGAGTTCATCCTGGAGCAAAAGAACGACCTCGTGAGCGCGAAGGACAGCCTTTTGCAAACGATACAGGAGGTAGAGGCGACGGCCAATCAGCAGTTCCTGGATACGTTTAACCGGGTGCGGGAGAATTTTCAGCGGGTATTCAAGGCGCTTTTCACCGAAGAAGATACGGCCGATCTCATCCTCGAGAATCCGGAGAACCTTGCAGAGACCGGCATCGATATCGTGGCGAAGCCCAAAGGCAAGCGGCCTTCGTCGATCAGTCAGCTGAGCGGTGGGGAGAAGACGCTTACGGCCACCGCGTTATTGTTCTCCATTTACCTGATCAAGCCTGCGCCGTTCTGTATCCTGGATGAGGTGGATGCGCCGCTGGATGATGCGAATGTAGGCAAGTTCACTAATATGATCCGGCAGTTCAGTGAGAATTCGCAGTTTATCATCGTCACCCACAACAAAATGACCATGAGCACCGTGGATGTGATCTACGGCGTGACCATGCAGGAGCCGGGGGTAAGCAAGCTGGTGCCGGTGGATTTCAGGGGATTAAATTAGGTGACGGAATCGTTAAAGCGTTAGAATGGCCACGCGACCACCCGACCCGGCAAGGAGTACGTATTTTCCTTTTTTCGCCTGGCGGCAGACATGAAAGCCGGTGCGCGTAATCAACTCCCAGTTCATGCCGTTATCATAAGAGATGTCTACTCCCGAGGTCCCGCAGCAGAGGACCATGTCTCCGCCGATATATTCAACGCAGCTTCGATAGCCATGAGGAGGGATTGTCGGGGCGATCCAGGTCTTTCCGCCGTCGTTGGTGAGAAAGCAATTCTTTTCCTGCAATGTGTCTTTGGCGAAATCGCCGCCGACGACGATGAGTTGCCGGCCGCCGTGGAGGGTGTTGTGATCTTTTACAGCTACGGAGTTGGCGCCTGTGGTGGTCTTGCCCTGGAGGATGGGCAGGTCGATCGCTCTGTCGCGGATGAAAAGCCGGGAGCTCGGGCCGCCGCTGACGAAACACACTCTGTGCCGGTCGAGGTTACGCACGTTGGTTCCGCTGGAGGCAAAGCAGCCTTCGCCAGGGTCGGCTTTAGGTAGTGCGAGATCGGGGGCATCGTGCCAGGTGTCGCCGCCGTCAAAGCTCTGCGCGATGAAAAATTTGCCATTTATGGGGTCGCCGATGACAATGCCGCTGGTGTTGTTCCGGAATTCCATGGCGTCGAGAAACATGCCGGGGGTGCTGTTCTCGTAGACTAATTTCCATGTCAAACCGCCGTCGATCGTCTTCAGGAGATCTGCTGGGGTGTCGATGGCCATGATGATGGCGGTTTTGGCATCGAAGGCTTCGATATCGCGAAAGTCTCTTTTTTCATAACCGGGGACGGTCATCCAAGTCCAGGTCTTGCCGCCGTCGCGCGATTTGCCGATGGTGCCGCCGCTGCCGCTGACCCAGATGATCTTGTCGGTAACGGCGCTGAGGCCGCGGAAGGAGGAATGGGGCCCGGTGGTTAGGAGGGTGACGGAAGGGAGCTGCTGGGCATCTGCCGACGACTGAATTGTAGCGAAAATGCAACAGCTGAGCAGGCAAAGGGCGGAAGTTAGACTGGGGGCAAAGCTGAATTTCATGGCGGGAATGTAGCACAATATTGGTATTCATATACCTATGCGGAGTGTTTTTGCCCTCTTCTTCTGCTGTTTATGGACTTTTTGCCTGCGAGCCCAGAACCCTGCCGGGAAGCTGGTACCCCAGGATAAGCTGGCTGAGGACACGACGGGGCAGCGGGATATTATCGGGATACTGCTCAAGTTGACGCATATTCATATCAAAAAGCCGCCAAAGGTGGCTGGGCAGCGGGTGTACTATTCGATCATTCCCCTGGGAGGGTCCGTTCCGGGCGGCGGCGAGGCGCTCATTACGTCGACGAATGCGGCGTTCGAGCTCGGCAACCCGAAAACCACTTTTCTTTCCAACGTGACTTTCTCTCCGAGTACCAACCTGAAAGGCGAATGGAATCTGCCCTTCCGGTCGAATATCTGGTCGCCGGAGAATCGGTGGAATTTTAGTGGCGACTATAGGCTGACCTTTTTTCCGCAGTTCACCTGGGGGCTGGGCGGCAATACGGCGCCAAGCAATAAGATCCTGGTTCGGTATACTTATGTCCGTTTCTATCAGAACGCTTTGAGGCGGATTGCCCATAAGCCATTCCTCTTTGCCGGTGTCGGCTACAACCTGGATTACCACATCAATATTCACCCAGGTAATGATACAGTAGACATGAGCAGGTTTACGGGTTATCGGAATGGCACCGGCAATCACACTAACTCTTTCTCATCAGGGCTTACCTTGAATCTGCTATATGACACGCGAAACAACTCGCTGAACCCGTTGCCGGGCTGGTTTTATAATATCATTGCCCGAGTAAATCCTAAGTTGCTTGGCAGCGACGACAATTGGTATTCTATGTATTTCGATGCACGGAAATATATCAGCTTCGATCCTGACCAGTGGAATGTGCTGGCGTTTTGGTCCTATCTCTGGACGACGCTGGGATCGAACGCACCGTATCTCGATTTGCCAGCGATCACCTGGGATGTGAATCAGCGAAGCGGGCGGGGGTTCTATCCCAGCCGGTATACGGGACGGACGTTATGGGATTTTGAGATGGAATACCGGCGGTCGATCACCCGGGATCAATTGCTGGGGTTTGTGGTTTTTGCGAATATGAATGCGGTGACGGAGCCGATTTCGCATGACTTTGCCTACCCGCATGCCGCGGTGGGGGCGGGATTGCGGATCAAATTCAATAAGCATTCTGGGACAAATTTCTGTGTTGACTTTGCGACGAGCAAGGGGTATTGGGCTATTTATTTGAATTTGGGTGAAGCTTTTTAGGGTGGTGGGGTTTACGGGGTTCTTTGACGTCCTCGAATTGGACATCTTCGACGACTATCGGTTTTTTATGCTGGGTGGTATCGGGGGGGACTTCGATCCAGAGAAGATCGATCTCTTTTTCCAAACCGGCGAGGCGAGCGAGATGTTGGCAGGCTTTGTAAAAGAGGTTGGTATCATTGGGACAGGGATAGCCGCTGACAAAATTATACTGGTCGGGAGTGTTGGCTTCAAGGGAGAAGTAAGATGGGCCGTCGACTGCGATCCCCTCATGGCATTCTCTGACATATGGAAGGTGCCAGTAACCTGAAGCGTTTAGGGAATCGATGAATAATTGATATTCGGATTGTGTGATAGCTCGAGTGGAAGATTGGTAGGGCAGGAATGTGGTGTCGGGAATCAATTCTTTCTTGATCGTCCTGACGTAGTAAGCAGGGTCTTTCAGTTGGGGGTATTGATTTTCCATGGAATCGATATACCGATACCACAGGGGTCTTTTGCTGCTATCGGGGCGAGGGCGGCCGAAATGACGTTGCATGAATTCTATTAGGCGATGATCCAGCGGAGATATCCTGGCGCTGTCGGTCGTGAACCGCTCATTGTCGGCCTTGTGTCTCTTGACAGTGAGGGTTTGAGGAGTTAGTACGATCAGCAGATCGTCATATCTAAGGTATCCGGGTTGATAAAACCGGAATTCGGGGGTTTTTAAAGGGCGCAGGCTTAGGTTGGGTTCATCGAATTTCCGGAAGCCGAAGTAGTCCCCGATATGTTGAAATGAATCCCGTTTGGACAATATGCCTTTTAAGGCGGAGAGATAGAAATCAGTGTCTTTATCGGCTATCTTTTCTGGATACGGATAGCCACCCGGTGGGAAGCATGGCCCAGCGCGGCAAGCTGTTAGGCAGATGGAGAATGTCATCAGGATGTACCAAGTTGTTGAACCCGTCTTCATAAAATCATAAAGACACCCTGGTCGTCCAATTCCATAATTTTATGTTTCAAACTACCCGTGAAGTGTTAAAACACTATGTTTTCTCTATTTTGGTCATTTTGGCCAGTTGCGGTATGCTGTGGGCGCAACCGAAGGGGCTCGATACCTTTATCGAATCGAAGGTGCGGGACCACCGGTTCTCGGGAGTAGTGTTGGTGGCGAAGCTTTACGGCGAATCTTCGCCGCTCTTCCTAAAAGCCTATGGCGAGGCGGATAGGGAGAAAGGTATTCCAAATACAACGGATACGAAATTCATCACGGCTTCGACGGCCAAGACCTTTACGGCTGTCGGCATTCTCCAATTGGTGGAATCGGGAAAGGCCGATCTTGAATTTCCTCTTTCGCATTATCTGGCGGATTCCGTCTATCCCCATCGGATAGCCGATCACATTACGATCCGGCAGCTGCTCACTCACACGGCGGGACTTGGAGATGTGATCACTGGTAAGGCATTCCGTTCCTCGCCGCAAGAGTTTCGACAGCTTTCCGATCTCGTTGCATTGGTCAGGAAGGAGGGTCCGGTCGATAGTGCAGGGAAATTCCGGTATGGCACATCGGATTATATCCTGCTTGGCGCCGTCATCGAGTCGGTGACGGGACAGCCCTTTTCGGATTACATGGTGGAGCACGTGTTCCATCCCGCGGGAATGCTGAATAGCGGTTTTGATATGGCTGAGCGGCCTGAAGGGCTTGCCCATGGCTATACTACACGCAAAATTAGTGGGGATACGGTTGCGGGGTTACGCCCAAACGATGCGATCCTGCCGCGAACCGGCGTCCCGGGTGCTGTGGCCTACACGACTGCCGTCGACCTGTTGAATTTTGCGCGGGCGCTTGCGGGGAATCGGTTATTGAGAAAGTCGACGATGAAGGAAATGTGGAAGGGGCAGATAGCAACAGGAGGGGAAGGAGCGAACCGGGAATATGGGTATGGCTTCTTTGTCGGGGAAGTTGGGGGACAGGCGCTGGTTAACCATGGCGGAACAGGCCCCGGTATCGACGTATGCTTCGATATCTATCCCGGCCGGGGAGAAGTGGTCGTCATCTTGTCAAATCTCGATCCGCCCGCGGCGCAGGATATCAGGGAATATATCAGGGGTCAGATGGCCCGGTAGGCCCTACGCGATCGTGATTTCCTTATCCAGATAGACGTCCTGGATGGTTTTGATCATCTCGACACCTTCGCTGAAAGGGCGTTGGAAGGCTTTTCGGCCGAGGATGAGACCCATGCCGCCGGCCCTTTTGTTGACCACCGCTGTGAAGACGGCGTCGGCGAGGTCGGACGCTCCCTTACTTTCTCCGCCGCTATTGATCAATCCGACGCGGCCGTTGTAACAGTTGATCAGTTGATAACGGGTGAGGTCGATCGGGTGGTTATCGGGATGGGTCAGCTTCGAATAGACAAGCGGCGAAGTTTTGCCATGTTTCGTGGCGAGATAGCCGCCGTTATTGGTAGGTAATTTCTGTTTGATAATATCGGCGCGCAGGGTGACGCCGAGGTGGTTGGCCTGACCGGTGAGGTCGGCTGAGGTATGGTAGTCTACGCCGTCAACTTTAAAGCCTGCATTGCGGGTATAGCACCAGAGGATCGTCGCCATGCCCAGTTCGTGAGCAACTTCGAATGCCTCTGCAACCTCCTTAAGTTGGCGGTCGCTTTCTGCGCTTCCCCAGTAGACGGTAGCGCCGACGGCCACGGCGCCCATATTCCAGGCGGTCTTGACGGTGCCAAACATGGTTTGGTCGTAGCGGTTGGGCAGGCTAAGGAATTCGTTATGGTTGATCTTAACAACGAAGGGGATGCGATGGGCATATTTTCGGGACATTATGTCCAGCACTCCGAAAGTGGAGGCTACAGCATTACAACCGGCTTCGACGGCCAGCCTGATGATATTTTCCGGATCGAAATACATGGGGTTGGGGGCGAAGGACGCGCCGCCGCTATGCTCGATCCCCTGGTCGACGGGGAAGATCGACAGATAACCGGTATCGGCCAGCCTTCCGTGGCTGATCATGGTCTGAAGGCTTCTCAATACATGGTTGTTCCGACCCGAATTCACCCAGATCTCTTCCACGTGGTTTGGAGAAGGGAATGCGCTGATCGTAGATTTATCGATGACCGGCTTATGGTCGAGTAGTGAGGAGGCCTTGTCGCCAAGGAGATCGAGAATTTTCTTGGAAGCCATGGTATCCCGATTTTAAGAATTTCGGTTGACGCAATTTAGGTCTTCGAAGGCGATTTCGAGGCGTTTGATGAAATTTTCTTCCGCTTTCCGCAGCCACACCCGGGGGTCGTAATATTTCTTATTGGGCTTGGCAGGGCCTTCGGGGTTGCCGAGCTGGCCTTGCAGATAGCCTTCATTCTTTTTATAATAATTTCCGACGCCTTCCCAGAAAGCCCATTGAAGGTCGGTGTCTATATTCATTTTGATCGCGCCATAGCCGATGGCTTCCCTGATCTGGTGCTGGGGACTACCGCTTCCGCCATGGAAAACAAAATAAACGGGTTTCGGCGCGGTTTTGAGCTTCGTCTCGATATGATCCTGGCTGTTTTTCAGGATGACGGGCCGGAGCTCCACGTTACCTGGGCTGTATACGCCGTGGACGTTGCCGAAGGCGGCGGCGATGCTGAACAGGCGGCCGACCTTGCCGAGCTCGGTATAGGCGTATGCTACGTCATCCGGCTGGGTATAGAGCTTATGATTTTCCACGCCACTGTTGTCGACACCGTCCTCTTCACCGCCTGTCACGCCAAGTTCGATCTCGATAGCCATTCCGAGAGGCTTCATGCGTTTAAAAAACTCGACCGACGTATGAATGTTTTCGCTAATGGGCTCTTCTGAAAGATCCAGCATATGAGAGCTGAAAAGCGGCTGCTTCTTTTCCTTAAAAAATTGTTCGCCGGCATCGATCAGTCCGCTGACCCAGGGGAGCCACTTCTTTGAGGCGTGGTCGGTATGGAGGACGACGGGAACGCCATAGTATTTGGCTACGTTATGGATATGCAAGGCACCGGATACGCCGCCGGAAATATTACCCTGGAGATTGTCGTTGGGCATGCCCTTACCGGCGATGAACTGGGCGCCGCCGTTGGAGAACTGGATTATTACGGGGGAATTGACCTTGGCGGCCGTTTCGAGTACAGCATTAATGGTATTGGTGCCGATCACGTTGACGGCTGGGAGTGCGAATTCGTTGTCTTTAGCGTCTTTATAGAGCGCTTCCAACTCTTCTCCGAAAAGCACCCCTGCTTTATATTTACTCATTGCGGCGCGAAGATACGGCAAGACCCGTTAATCTTCGAATTTGCTAAGGTTTTTTTGCAGCAGGGCAAGGTTCTTCTGTAGGGTTTGCTTCAGCTGCCGTTTGACGAGCTGGCCCATCGACCGGCATTTGAGGAAAGCGGGATTTTTAAATGTTTCTGCCAATTCCGCCTTCAGCTGCGCCAGTTTTTCCGGGGTGGAAAGTCCCTCGTTGCGGGACATGATATTCAACAGTTCCATGAGGCGGAAGCGGGAGGAGGCCACCCGGAAGGCCATCATCGTGCGTTCTTCAGTCTGGTATTGTTCAATGGAATCCTTGTTGAGGTGAGTGAGGCAAAGTTCGACGAAGGCCCGGTTCTCTTTAAAGAATTGAGGGATATAGAGGTTTTTCCGGCCTTCATAGGATTGTTGGTCAAAATCGATGGCCCTTATCCGATATTGATAATCCTCGATGTCGGGGGTGATATCAACCACGAAGTTGTAGGAGCGCATGTCGCCGAGGAGGCGGACAAAACAGCGCTCGTTGAATTTGACGAATTCTTTAGATAGGCGGATCTTATTGGTCTGTGGATCATTTGCGAAGTTCTTGATAAACAGGTCGCCGGGAATGCCGGGAATATGTTCTTCGACCAGCGTATTCAAATGGGTGAAATAGGTGATACGGTTTGGAGACAACAGGTGCTCCAGTTCCAGACCATAGATCCTTGAGGCATCGGCCTGTTTGATATAGTAATGATCGTAGTTATCGTTGAACTTATTGACGATCCGGATTCGGAAGGGATTAGAATTGGCGAATCTGCAGTAGTCGATCCGGGCTACATCGAGGTGTTTGGTATAACTGAGGTCGCCTTCCGTCTTCAGGATGGCATACATCTCCACCAGGCCTTCCCGGATAAAGTCCCAGTGGCGCATATCATAGCCGACGGATTCCCATAGGGTGTCCTGCTGGTTCTTATCCTTCAGAGGGATCGAATAAGTGATGTACTCGTGAAGGTCGCGATAGGAAACGGGAACCTTTACTTCACGTCCATGATTCTTGAGGTAATTGCGCAGGGCATCGTTGACGGGAAAGATCGGCTTTTTCCGGGAGGGTTTGTTTGCCTCTTCGAATGCATAAGAAAGGGGATCGATGAACTGCATTCCCCGAAGTTCGGTGTTTTTGGTGAAGGCCTCCTGCCAAGTTGTTGGTGCCTGGTCAACTCAGCAGGAGGGTAATGCGAGCAAAAACTATTGAAAATTATGGATTAGGGCTTCACAGGTTAATGGACAAAAAGTAGAAGTTGACTGATATTGGACTCGAAATGGAATTTCTTGGATATTGAATACGGTTTTACTACGGATAGTGGATGGAGGATGAGGTTGCGGTTTTTCGGATATTGGTGATTGATATTATATCAATCAACTTCTAAATCAAAAATAATTTGTTAAAACTAGTCCACCAAGAGCGGTTTTGCCCTTTTTCTACGGTTCATTTTTTACTAAGGGTCTCGTAGACGCCACCGGAGGTGCTGTGGAATTCCCGGTGACGGGTATGGGAAATCTACGAATTCAGCGTGGGAACATGTGCCAGGCGTTGATCTCAGTCAAGATCAGGCGCCGAGGGCCTGGATGACATCATATTTTGTAACGATATGATAGTTGCCGCTATCGTCTTTGCCCAGTACGGCTCCATTTTCCCGGTTGATCAGGTTGCTCAGTCTTTCCAGCGGGGTATCGAAGCCGACGACGGGATAGGGTTTCTC
>DASZJO010000051.1:0-51904 GCA_035948015.1 Puia sp. | reverse complement strand
TCCGTGATCGAACGTAAGGGAGAAGTAAGCGAAGAGCTAGTGGACCAGTTCTCTCAAGTGGGCTATAAGGAAAATGCCTTGATGGACCTTATGGCCCTCATCAATATCATGAGCTTTACCAATTATGTCTTTCGCCTGACGAAAGTACCGATCGACTATCCATTGGCCAGGCCCATATAAGTACCTAAAAATATATATCCAATGTGTGCGCTTCGGGCCCGAAATCCCGCCTCAGCTTCCTAGCAAGGATTTCCGTGAAAAATGCTAACGAATTTTCGGCAAATTCCGTTGGATAAATTGTATGAACTCTTCCTGTTCGGTAACGCTGGTGAATTTCTCCTTCTGAATGATTTCGAACGTCCCAACATTGTTCTCATAGCCATAGAGCAGGAAGAAATGTTTGGTCTCTTTTAACCTGGTAAAATTCCGCCAGGGAATCGACGCCTCCGAAGCAGGTCCCGATCTTTCCATACCCCAATGCGTAAACTTATAGGTGATACCTCTGATAAGGTGTGATTTATATTTTGATACATACAAGGCAGATAGCAGGCCAAATCCGGAAAAGAAGAGAAATGTAATCAGTGGCGCCGCTACTACTGGTACCAGCGCCTCCAACAAGTTGACTCCTTTTTTGCCGGGAACAGCAATATTCAAAACGCCATCGAGCACAGCAATGCAAGTCACAAAACTGAAAATGACGCGTATCCCTTTGGTCCTAACCAAATTGTATAAAACCAACCGGTAGCATTCCTGCCACGTAAGATCGGTCGTCACGGTATAAGTATCTACTATTCCCATGTCCCATCAATATAACACCTAAATCGGAATTTCGCAACGCGGCTCCGCTAACTGCAAAGCACGGTCTAGCGCCGGCCACCACCACCGTGGAATCCACCCCCACCACCGTGGAATCCGCCCCCACCACGGAACCCGCCGAAATGCGGCGTGGCGAAGGACCGGGCACGCTGGAAACTCGCAGCCCTGGAAGCTCCTCTTTGCTGCATTTGCCGTTGCCGTTCCAGACCGGAGGCCATTGGTCTGACATCCTCCCGGCCCGTACGGTTTTGCCATTGACCCCGGTTGTCGCGCTGAAAAACATTCCCACGCCGGTCGGTAAAGGTCGAACCTCCGGTGCCCCGGAACGCTCCGCCAGCCCTACCCTGCCGAAATTCGTCGTGTCCGAGAATGCCCGACCTTCCGCGATAAAGGTTATTATGAGCGTACATATGGAAGTGGTGATCAAATCCCGGCCCTCTTCCATAGAAGCTGTGCGGCCAGTATCCGAAGCCCCATCCCCAGCAGAAGGGATAATAGGCCCCGGGGCCCCACCACCCACCGAACCATCCGTCCCAATCAAGCCCGAAGTTGAACCAGGCAAGATTGTAGTCAAAGCCAAATCCCCAGCCATACCACGGGTTGTACAACATATCGAACCCCCAGGACCAGGGGCGGGGATAGTAATACTGCCGGATCCACGGTGAATAGTAGAATCCCGTTCCGTATACGACCGTAGGACCAAAGACATAATTGTTAAGGTATCCCGGCGTATAGCCCATATAGATATAATCAGGAGTAATATCGTAGATATCCGCAAATTTCGCGTTGTACACCGGGCAGCTTGGCGGAACCTCATTCAACTCATCCGGTCTGACCGTGCTGACGGACCAGGGGCCTTCAGCGTTGTCCGATACGAACCAGATGCCGTTGTCCAATGCAAAATACCGGTGCGTATCGAATAAAACGGTAACAGGGGTGTTGATCGCATATTGTAGTTGAGTGCCGGCGATAGATTGGAATTGTGGTGCACCATCGTACTCGATTTGAACGGACGCTGTTTTCCGGTCAACCCTCGCCGTTTGAGGGATTTGCGCATCCATAACTGCCTCCCGGGCCGCATCCGTTCCGGCTACGCTTGCCAGAACATTGTCTTTTGGCGACCCCTCCGGGATAGCCGCGAAATCGGCGGGCAGTTTATCGGAAGGGACATAAGTCCAGCTGTTGCCGGTTTCGAGGGCCCCGGAACTGTACCATCTTCCGGAAAGCAGGATATAATACAACCGGGACTTGGTATCCAGGAAAATATTGTCAGGCGAATTGCTTACGTATACCAGGTTGGTACCCCCGACAGGCAGGAGATTGGGAGTACCGGTTGTCTGGATCAGCTCCGCCGGCGAGGTGGTCACGATAATTGCCGGTATGACGTTGTCCGCCGCATTTTTTACGCTATCCGGTTCGGACTTCTTGTACTCCCTTTCGATCTTGCGTAGCCGGTGATCGGGCTTCGTGGTAAGCGGTGAATAAGGCCCGGTCGCCGCTGCGGCGCTGTACCAATGTCCTCCACCCCAGCAATAGAAATGGCCGTCTTTATCTTTGACGATGGTGAACGGGGTATTGACAACCGCATCGAGGCCCCATTTGCGATTGGCTTCGAACCGGGGAGCCCCGTCGATCGTAACCAGCACCGAAGGCTGGTTGGAATAGAGGATCACCGGGGGCTGGGTACTGAGCGACCCGGAGAGTCGGGCCTGGTCCATTTCCTGGTTCAGGGAAGTAAGAATGACATCGAGCGGGACCGGGCCTGCCGCTGCGGGAAACTGCGCCTGGACAGCGGTTTTTATATTGTCCAGCCGGTCTGCAGCGCTGTCGCCGGGCACCCGGATATCAGTAACGGTTAAAGCCGTAAAAAGGACCTGCCGATTGTCCCTGTCCGTAGCTATTGTAGCGGTACCCCAAAATGTCCCAAAGACCGGCTCTGTCATGGTTTTCTCCTTAACCGAGATCGCCGCCCGAAATGTGAGGATGTGCCCTTTCAAGGTCTCCGGTTCAGGTTGGTATACCCTTACAGGGGTCCCATCGGAGGCGGCCAGTTCTTTAGGCCAGGTATTCTGGGCGTAGGCTGCGCTGAAGAGCATCGTGGCATACAGCAGCAACGCCATTTTTTTAATATTCGGCTTCATGATCGCTGTTTTGGTAGCAAATCTAAAGCCGTCCGTCCCCTGGTCCGGGATGCAATCGACAAACAGGCGGGAACACTCGGTGACGGAGGTGAAACGGTCGATGAATTCTTTTATTTTCCCGTATTATTAGGATAATTTATCCCGGGTCCAAAGAAACACTCGTACGCTGCAATTTTTCCGTCTTTAAGCTTAAAATAGTCGGTGTTCCGAAATAATTTGCCGTCTGTCGTCCAACCATTAGTAATTACAAAGACATCGTCTCCATTTTCAACAAGCTTATCCACGTCGACCTTTTTGATCTTATAGGCGTTCGGCCAACACCTTCCCTGAAAAGCCTTCAGATCGATATGATCATCAAGCGGGCTGGAAAAGGTAAACCCATCAGCGAGAACTTGCTGCATCAGATTCCAATCTTTATTCACAAAAGCGGTATACCACCCCTTGACACTTTTTTCGTTTGGTGAATTTAGGAGCCCCGCTGCCGGGCCGGAGATCTGGGCAAATCCTGATTGACAAGAGAGGATAACCCCAGCCAAAAGGATTTTGCAAAAGAGTTTTGACATTTTCATGATTTTTTGTTTTGGTGAAATGGCCATCGGCCAAAGAATTAAATTAACACAATCCACCGCGCAGCAGACACGATTTCAACGAATAGGCGTTTTGACTGTATAGATAACACGATGCAACACATGATCACCGGGTTTCGGTAATTTTTGGACGAAAATTCCTCCGCCTTAGTCTTATAAATACCTTAATTTGTTATTTACCTGGACAACGAATGAAAACGGTTAGTTTAAAAAGAATAGCGCTGCATATTGCGTTCTGGTTGGCCTACCTGACGGAGGACATAACGCTGATATACCTTTGGGATAAGGATAAGCACCCGGGAATTTCAATCAGCCACCAATTGATGTTCGCCGCTTTGAATAGCCTGAGCTCTCTTATCCCCAAATTGATTTTTGTCTATTATGTGCTTTATTATAATCTTCCAAAACTTTTAAATAGCAAAAGGGAAAGGAAAAAATATATTGCCCAGCTGCTGCTGGCATTGATAATGACCACGTTTTTGTATCGGGTAATCGCCGTATACTTTCAAAGTCCGGTAATTTATAAAAAAACGGTCAACTTCGGCCCCTTTTTCAGCATTATGTGGTCTTTACAAATGCTCGCGGATATCGGCTTTGTGTCAGGAGTGGCTATCATAATCAAGCAATTCCGGCTCCAGTTGGCTGGTAAAGAAAAGGAAAAGAACCTGATCAGGGACAAATTGGAGACCGAGCTGAAGTTTTTAAGGAACCAGACCAACCCCCATTTTCTTTTCAATACGTTAAACAATATCTACGCCCTGGCAAGGAAAAGATCCGACGAAACCGCGGACGTGGTGATGAAACTATCAAAGCTGCTTCGGTTTATGCTCTATGAGACTAAGAACGAACAGATCCGGATCAGTGATGAGATCAAGGTCCTGGATGACTACATCGAGCTCGAAAAATTAAGATATAATGACCGGCTTACAATTAGCTTCATAAGGGAAATTGACAACGAAAATGAACAGATCGCTCCCTTACTGCTGATACCATTTGTGGAAAATGCATTCAAGCATGGAGCGAGCGAAAGCAGGTTCGAATCCTTTATAAACCTGGAAATGACCCTCGACAACGGGATCCTGGAATTTTACATTGAAAACACAAAAGAGCAAAATGGCAAAAAACTCTACGACGAAAATATTGGGCTGACAAACGTCCGAAGACAATTAGAGCTATTATATAAAGAGCATGAAGTTTCAATTGAATGTGAGGCCGCAATTTTCAAGGTTTTTCTGAAAATAAATCTAAGGCAATATGCGAACCTATAACTGCATAATTATAGAAGACGAGCCATTGGCAGCAGAAGTGTTGCAGGACTATATCAAACAAGTGCCGTTCTTAAAATTAGTCTGCTGTTGCAGTGACGCCTTTTATGCCATGGAAAGTCTGCAAAAATTCGATATCGATCTTATGTTTTTGGATATCCATTTGCCAAAAATGAAAGGACTCGACTTTATAAAGGTCCTCAAGAACCCTCCGAAGATCATCATTACCTCCGCCTACCAGGAATATGCGTTGCAGGGTTATGAATTTAACGTGATCGATTACTTACTAAAGCCAATTGAATTCAGTCGCTTTTTAAAGGCGGTCAATAAAATAGAACAAACAAAGGAAGTCGTATTGCCTGCCAGACCCGTCGCCCTGCCAACCGACCGTGTTTATTTGTTTTTTAACGTCGGAAAGAAAAAGGTAAAGGTATTCCTTGACGAGATTCTCTATATCGAGAGCATGAAAGAGTATATCCGCGTGAACACCAAAAACAAAAGCGTATTAACCAAATTCAAATTGAGCCAGGTGGATGAGCTGCTCAGCGCAAATAATTTCCTGCGCATCCATCGGTCGTTTATTGTCGCAAAAGACAAAATAGAAGCATTCAGCGCAACGGAAGTAGAGCTGAGTGGCAAACGATTGCCCATTGGCAGAAGCTATAAGGAATTGGTGCTGAGCGTACTGGAGGTCTGAAACAAGCGGGATCTACTCCCCGAAGACAACGGATACATATCCCAAATGCAGGTACGGCCGTATGAAATGCATATTTGCAACGCAAGTCGTTTTCAATCCCCATAACAATGCTGACCGTTGAATAGACAAAACTCATCTCCGGGATTAGGATATATTGAGTTATCTGTTTAAACATCGGGTCACATTTATCAACCAAAACCAGCTTCGTTATGAAACTTATTCAAGCACTGGCGGTGCTTGTCTGCATGCTCACCGGGGTAGCTGCAAACGCACAAGTGCGCCAGATCAGAGGTAAGGTCACGGATTCATTAAAGCAGCCTATACCTTTTACCACCGTTATAATAAAGGGTTCCAAAACAGGAACAAGCTCGGATGCGGAGGGCAACTTCAGCATCAAAGCAAATGAAGGCCAGACCTTGCTGATCAGCGGAACAGGTATCGCCCCCCAGGAAGTACGCATAGGTACCGAGAGTTATTACAACGTCCAGGTTTCCCGCAGAAGCACCAACCTTAGTGAAGTGGTCGTTACAACCGCATTAGGCATCAGAAGGAGCAGGAATTCCCTGCCCTATGCGGCACAGCAGATCACCGGGGACGACCTTACAAAGACAGTTACCACAAATGCGGTCGACAACCTATCCGGAAAAGTGGCTGGCCTCGAGATCACTTCGAGCAATGCCATGGGCGGCTCCACGAATGTGGTATTGCGCGGATTTAAATCACTCACCCAAAGCAACCAGGCTCTGTTCATCGTAGACGGCGTGCCTTATGACAATAGCAGCTATACCGGCAGCGGTTATGACTTTGGAAGCGCCGCGGCCGACCTTAACCCGGATGATATCGCTTCGTTAAGCGTCCTGAAAGGCGCGGCGGCTTCTGCTTTGTATGGGTCCAGGGGCTCAAACGGCGTCATCATTGTAACAACGAAAAGAGGCTTGGCCCGCAAAGGGCTCGGCGTCACCGCCAGCTTTGGCGTCAGCGTCGGCAGCCTCGACCCAAGCACGTTGCCCGTATACCAGACACAAAATGGTGAAGGGTACGGGGCGGATGGTTATAACACACCCAACAACCCCAATTATGGGTTTTATTATCAATCAATACCGGGCATAAACGGTGGGAATCCTGTGCTCATTCCGGCTACAAATGACGACGCCGCCACCGGGCCGGCCTATGATCCTAAATTAATGGTGTATAACTGGGACGCTTTTTCTCCAAGCGACCCCAATTTTCATAAGGCCACTCCCTGGCAACCCGCAGCGCATCACAACCCTACCGATTATTTTGTGACGCCGCTGACCACCACGGAAAATATCCTGGTGCAGGGTGGCGGCAATGCCGGCACATTTAAATTGGCTTACACCAGGGATGATCAGAAAGGCTACATGCCGAACTCCAATATCAAGAAGGACCTATTCGATTTCGGGGCTACTTTCAAAGCATCGGAAAAAGTGACCTTTGACGGAGGCATCAATTTCGTAAACGAATCCGCTACAAACAGATATTTGTTCCAGTACACCGCCACCACCAACCCCATGACGGATTTCCGCCAGTGGTGGCCAACTAATGTGAATATACAAGCTCAGAAGGATGATTATTTCGCCTCCGGGGAAACAAATGCCACCTGGAATTGGGTGCCTTCTGACTATGCTGTCAACACTGCCAACAACATCGGGCTTCCCGCCTATCACAACAACCTATACTGGACCCAGTACCAAAATTATGAGAATGATTCCAGGCAGCGGTATACCGGGCACGCAAAGTTGAATGTGGCGCTGACGGACTACCTGAATCTATCGGGCAGCGTCTCCGATGACTACTATACCCAACTCGTCGAGCAACGATTTAATATCGGCAGTGTGGAACCCTCAGCGTATAGCAGGCAAAATCAATCTTTCAATGAGACCAACTTCAATGTTCTGCTCAACTTTAACAAGAACATCGGGAATAGTTTCAACCTGAAGGCGTTGGTTGGCGGAAATGTCCAGAAAGACAATATCCCTTCCATTTTTGCCAATACGAATGGAGGGCTTATATTACCGGGTTTCTGGTCCCTTTCCAACTCACTCAAAGCACCCAACGCACCGATAGAATCTGATTTACGAAAAGAGATCAATAGTGTTTTTGGGGGCGTGACGCTTTCCTACAAAGACATGATCACGCTCGACGGGACGATGCGCAGAGACCAGTCGTCCACCCTGCCAGCCGCTAACAATACCTATTATTATCCTTCCGTATCGGCCAACTTTGTCTTCTCAAAGCTCCTGCCGGCAACAGCGGGCTGGATTTCTTACGGTAAATTCTGGGCAAACTATGCGCAGGTTGGCGGCGACGCCCCTTATTATGATGTGTACAATACCTATACCATCAACACCCCGATAAATGGCCAGCCTGTAATGAACGGCAGTACACAAAACAATAATCAATTTCTTGTTCCCGAGAATAACAAGACTTACGAGCTGGGCCTGGAAATGGAATTCCTCCAAAACCGAGTAGGCTTCACCGCAGATTATTATCATTCCATCCAGAGCAACCAGATCCTGCCGATAAGTATTTCGACGGCTACCGGCTATGCAAAGTTTAGCGTAAATGGCGGCTCTGTCCAAAACCAGGGGGTGGAAGCCACGCTCAGACTTACACCAGTCAAAACCAGGAGTTTTACCTGGAATATGATCGTCAACTGGAGCAAAAACGTAAACAAAGTGCTGTCGCTTTACGGCGGCCAGCCCTCTTTTGTCATTGGCGCATATCAGAACTCCATTCAGACCGTGGCGGAAGTCGGAAAATCCTATGGCATTATCCGGGGAACCGATTATGTGTATTTGCACGGGCAAAAAGAAGTGGACAGCACAGGGCATTATATCATAAGCCCAAATCCCCGTTCGGACATCGGCAGCATTGCACCCGACTGGATCGGCGGTATCAATAACAGTTTCACTTATAAAAATTTTACGTTTAGTTTCCTGATAGATATCCATCAGGGTGGTGATGTGTATTCATTGGATATGGACTACGGCTCCTTCTCGGGCTTGTATCCAAGGACCGCAGGCTTTAATGACCTCCGCAATCCGGTAAGGTCCCCCCTGAACCAGGGTGGCGGGATCATATTAAATGCCGTGACGGCGAATGGCAAACCCAACACCACGAGGATCGATGAATCCAATCTTGATTTCGGCGCATTTTCTTTCGGCTCTGAAGGTAATGGTGAAGCGAATAGGCAATTTGTATACAGCGCAAGCTATATTAAACTCAGGGAAGCCGCAATCACCTGGTCAATGCCAAAAAGAGCAATGGAAAAGCTAAGTGCCCTGCAGGGTATAGATTTCTCCCTATCAGGAAGAAATCTGTGGATCATCCACAAAGACCTGCCGTATGCCGATCCCGAACAAGGCCAGGCGGCCGGCAATGGATCGATTGGTTTTCAAAACGGGGCCTATCCCACCGTCAGAAATGTGAGCTTTATCGTCAAAGTTAAATTCTAAAATCATGAAAGATATGAAACGTATTTCCTTCATTTTGGGGGCGCTTGCGCTGATTGCGTTTAGCTGCACAAAGCCCTTGAGCTCGTTGAATGTTGACCCCAAGAGCTCAAAAGTCGCGCTTGGCACCGCTCTTTTTACGCAGGCAGAAAAAAATTTCTCGGATGCCAACTCCACTACAAGCATCTCCGTTGCTCCCTTCCGGGTCATTTCCCAGGAGTGGACGGAGAATTCATATATCTACGAAGCGATCTACGATTTTGCAGTATATGATTGCCCTGATGGCTGGTGGAACGCAATGTATATAAATGTGATACATAATACAGAGCTGGCTAAACAGGCATTTCCCGTAAACTTTCCGGGCACACCGGGCGCACTTCGGAATGACCTGGACATTTCCGATCTGCTGGAAGTTTATGCCTTTGGCGAACTCGTTGCGACATTTGGCGACATACCCTATACCCAGTCACAAAACACAAAGATGCCATTTCCGAAATATGATGATGCCAAGACAGTCTATGCTGATCTGATGATGAGGATAGATACCTGTATTGCCGGATTAAATGCGGGCGAAAACGCCATGGGAAGTGCTGACCTTATATATGGAGGAAATGTAGCCCAATGGATAAAGTTTGCCGCAAGCCTGAAATTAAGGATGGCTATGCTTTTAGCCGACGTGGATCCTACCACCGCCACCACAAAGGTCAATGAAGCCATAACGACAGGTGTCTTTCAATCAAACAGCGATAATGCGCTTTTTTCTTATGACCCGGCATCTCCAACGAATTCCAACCCGATATGGCAGTCGATATTTTATAGCGGCAGGCATGACTTTGTACCGGCCAATCTTTTGGTGAGCACCATGGTCGGTTGGAATGACCCGAGGGTTCCTTATTATTTCACCCAGTACAACAGCGGGTATTCCGGGGGGAATCCGGGCCAGGGAAATGGCTATGGACTTTTTTCGGATTTTGGTACCGCCTTATATACAGCTTCTTTGCCCGCCGACCTGCTTGACTACACAGAAATTCAGTTTTATTTGGCGGAAGCGGTCGAGCGCGGTTTTATCCCGGGCACGGCAGCTACTTATTACAACAATGCCATAACGGCATCCATACAGTTTTGGGGCGATAACAATCCGGCCGACGTCTCGGCCTATCTTGCCCAGCCATCAGTGAATTATACAACGGCAGCAGGCACCTGGAAACAAAAAATAGGTTACCAGGCATGGATCGCTGACTATAACCGGAACTGGGAATCCTGGACACTGATCAGGAGACTGGGCTATCCAGACATTGATGCAGTTAGCCCTCCGGTCGGCGAAGTGTCTAACTTCCCTTTACGCCTTTATTACCCGATCAATGAAGTGAGCTCAAACCCGATCAACTGGGCCGCCGCAACTAAATTGATCCCGGGAGGCCGGGACGTAGTGTCCGCCAAGCTGTTTTGGATGCCTTAGGACTGATAATTTCATATTTCGTAAAACCCGCTCAAACGCAGTGGGTTTTTTTATTATCCCTCCCCCTCCCCCTGGGTAGCGGCTCAGGGCGTGAATCCCGTTCGCGAAAAAATTTCCAAAAAAATTCAAAAAAATTTTGCGCAGTCAAGTAGCTGCATTATCTTGCAGTCAAATAACTGCATAAAGTGGAAACCCGCAGAGACGTATTTCAAGCCATTGCCGATCCAACCCGGAGAGCCATCCTGGTTTTGGTCGCCCTGCACGCCATGACGCCCGGCGCAATTGCCGATAACTTCGACTCCTCCCGCCAGACGATCTCCAAACATATCCAGATCCTGACCGAGTGCAGACTGCTCGAACAACGGCAGACCGGTCGGGAAATATACTATCACCTCAATGCCAAACAAATGAAAGACGTAGCTGACTTTATCGACCCATTCCGCAAAATGTGGGATGAACGGTTTAATAAGCTGGAAACAGTAATGAGTAAATTCAAAACAAAAAAATAACATACCATGGAACAGCGAACCAAAGTCAAAGCCGAAAGCGGCAAACAAGACTACGTGATCGCCAGGGAATTCGATCTGCCACTGGAATTACTTTTCAGGGCTTTCACAGAGTCCGACCTTGTCGAGGAATGGATGGACACGAAAGTGCTAAAGCTGGAAAGCAAAAAGCATGGCAGCTACCAGCTTGAAAAAAGGGATGCTCAGGGCAACGTGACATTCCGGGCCAACGGGGCAATCCATGAGCTGATCCCGAACCAAACGATCATCCGGACATTTGAGATGGAAAACGCACCTGCCGGCGTTCAGCTCGAGATCTATGAGTTCGAAAAACTCACCGACGACACCAGCAAACTCAATATGCATGTCATCTACGAGACCGCAGAAAAAAGAGACCAGGTGCTACAATACGGGTTGGTGCAAGGCGTCAACTGGGCGCATAACCGGATACAGGAAGTATTAAACAAATTAAAATAGGATCCAATGAAAAAGACAAATAAGATCATCTACTGGATCGCCACCATCTTCCTGGCGGCCGGAATGCTGGCGGGCGGCCTGCAGCAACTCCTTCAGGTAGGAGGCTATGTCGCGATCATTACACACCTGGGCTATCCGAAATACTTCATGTCCATTATCGGAGGCTGGAAGGTACTGGGGGTAATAGTCATATTGGCTCCCGGATTCAGGCTACTGAAAGAATGGGCATACGCGGGCTTTTTCTTTGTCATGTCCGGAGCAGTGTGCTCCCATATTGCCACCGGTGATTCGTTCGCAGAAATCTACCCTTCCCTGACACTTCTGCTCATGACTGTCGTATCTTGGTACTTCCGGCCGCCGGGTAGAAAACTCATTTACGCAAATCAATAAATAAATAGTATGAATCCAAAGGTTGACTTCTTTTTTGCTAAAGAAGGAAAATGGCAGGAGGAATACGAGAAACTTCGAACGATCATTCTCGACTGTGGACTGGAGGAGGAATTGAAATGGGGCTGCCCCTGCTATACTTTTGAAAAAAGCAACATCGTCCTGATCCACGGATTTAAAGAATATTGCGCCCTCCTCTTTTTCAAAGGCGCGTTGCTTAGTGACATCGACGGCATTCTGATCCAACAAACAGAGAATGTACAGGTGCCGCGTCAGGTCCGGTTCACCAACTTGCGGGAAATAGTCAGGCTGGAGCGCGTTTTGAAAGCGTATATCTATGAAGCCATTGAAGTGGATAGGGCCGGGTTGACCATCAAACTCAAAAAAGTAGCGGACTACAAAATCCCGGAAGAATTTCAAGTCAAATTGAACAAGAATCGAGCGCTAAAAAAAGCCTTTGACGCACTGACCCCGGGGCGGCAAAAAGGCTATATATTTTATTTTTCTCAACCCAAACAATCCAAAACCCGCGAATCGAGGATCGAAAAATCCATCCCGCTTATCCTGAAAGGAAAGGGGCTGAATGATGAGTTCAATGATAAAGGTAGAAGAATGCCCAGAGCAAAATGAGCCTTGGGCATTCCTATGCTGATTTCAAGCTTGAGCCGCCGTTCCTTTCAGCGCTTCCTTATTCTTTTCCACGGCTGCCTGCAGCTGTTTCTCCAGGTTGGCAATCTTCTGCTGATGCTTTTCGATCTTGTCCCTTAATTTCCCGATTTTTCTCTCCTTAACCGACGCCTTAACCTCTGCTTCCGTATCCTTCACCTTTTCCTTGAATTCTTGGATCCGTTCTTTTCTTTCTTCCTTTAATTTGTCGATCTTCTTCTGGAACTTGGCTTTGTCATTCTGCGCCGCTGATTTCAGCTTTGCCCTTGCGGCGGCAATATCTTCGTCCATTTCATCGATCTCTTCGTCGGAATGCTTGTCATATTCATAATCCACATCCGACCTCGTCAGCGTGCCTCCCAACGGAGCAAGCGAACTGTCCAAAAAGACCTGGTCGCTTTCCTCAACCTCGGCGATGACCGCCGTCATTCCGGGTTTTAATTGATTTGCGGCCCCGGAGATGAAGTCCTCCGCGAAGCCGTAATTATCGGTCTCCACCAGAGCTCCGGCCATTGTTCCCGTGAACATACCCGCCACCAGGCCGACCGGCCCGGCCAACGCCCCGATCAGCGCACCGACGGCCATCCCGGACACGGTCGATAGTCCCTCCGTAGTATCAGACTGCAATACGACGGTTGTGCCATCCGCATTTTTTCTGATAATGACCTTTTCATATACCGTAATGTCGCCGATGGCTTCCAGGTCATTTAATTTTTGCGAAGCTTCGAGAGCTCCCGCTTCCTCCTTGAAGGTAGCAATGATAAGATTTGTCATTTTTCAAAAAAGGTACACCAATTAAAATCACCGGCCAAAACCGGCAGTATTAAGAAAATGTAGCCAAAAAAATGGTAAATTCATCAACCATGCCACCCTGCCTGCGGAGTCAATGCTTTAGCTCATCGATCGAAACCTGCGGCGCCAAAACCTTGTGATCCTTCTCTACTACCAGATCGGCGGGTAAGGTGAAAGCGGCCGATTGCCGGATGTCTGCGGACGAAGCCCCGATCTTCACCGTGTATTGCCCGCCTTCGGCTACCCAGGAACTGCTGGGCGAATCAAAAGAAGCCAGATCGGCCGGCGTGAGTATAAATGTCAGGGTCTGGGATTTACCGGGTTGCAATAGATCAGTCTTCCCGAAGGCGCGCAACTCCTCAACCGGCTTGTCCAACTTCTTTGCCGGCGCACTCACATACAATTGCACCACTTCCCTCCCCGGCACCTGCCCCGTATTCGTCACGGTCACCGTCGCCGTCAACCTGCCCTTGAAGGTGGAAGAGCTGAGCTTTAGATCCGAATAAGAAAAGCTCGTATACGAGAGCCCGAAACCAAACTCGTAGGCCGGCTTTACATTAAATGTAGAATAATAACGATAGCCGACATAAATCCCTTCCTGGTACGTGACCTCAGCCGGAATACTCTTCATCCCGAACATGCCGGTCGTGGCCCTATCCGGAAATTCCTTACCCGGAAAGCTCTTCGCCGATGGAACATCCTCGTATCTGGTGGGGAAAGTAGTCGCCAACTTGCCGGATGGATCTACCTTGCCGCTTAATACATCAGTAATCGCATTGCCCCCTTCCAGCCCGGGCTGCCAGGTGAGCAGGATAGCATCGGCCTGGTCCCGCCATTGCATGACGTCGATGACCCCGCCGATATTCAGGACAACTACCACTTTTTTATGCTGGGCATGAAACGCATTGACCACTGCGGCGATAACCACCTTCTCGGTGTCGGAAAGATAATAATCCGCCTCTAGCTTCCTGTCCCTACCCTCTCCCGCATTCCTGCCAATCGACAAAATGGCAAGGTCTGCCGCCGCCGCTTTCCTTTTCAACAGATCATTGTCGATCGCATACTCCGGCGCCGGCGGCGTAGGATTCATAAATTCCTGCATGAAACCTTTTTTTGGATGCTTCGCGGCGTAATCAGCCAAATATCCGGCATACGCATCTTGCAACTCCTGATCAATAGTATACCCCGAATTCTTCAGACCCTGCGCCAGGGATACCTTGTAGGCTTTGTTGACATCCCCGCTACCCGTGCCGCCGGCGATCAGGTCATAGCCATTGATCCCGAACAACGCGATATTCTTTACCGCGGCAGCGACAGGCAGGCTATGATCATCGTTCTTTAGCAACACCATCCCCTCCGTGGCCGCTTCCCGCGAAACGGTCGCGTGCTGCCGGAGATCCGGCTGATCGGAATATTTGTAGCCTTTGAATGCCGGGGATTTAAGAATGATCCTGAGGATACCCGCAATATTCTCATCGAGCACCTTCTCGGACAGCGCACCGCTTTTTACGGCATCCAGGATCTTCGTTGACTGGTCGCCGGTGCCCGGCATCAGGAGATTGTTGCGGGCATTCATCTGGGCGACGGGGTCCCTGCCGCCAAACCAGTCGGTCATCACAAACCCCGAAAAGCCCCATTCATTCCGCAATATCGTCTGCAGCAGGTCATACTCCTGCGATGTATATGTCCCGTTGATGAGGTTGTATGAGCTCATCACCGTCCACGGCTGCGACCTCTTCACCGCGATCTCAAACCCTTTCAGATAGATCTCCCGCAAGGCGCGTTCGCTGACGATCGTGTTTACCGTATTCCGGTCAGTCTCCTGGTTGTTGGCCGCAAAATGCTTGATGGAAGTCCCGACGCCGTTGGATTGGATACCTTTCACCATGGCGGCAGTTATGCTTCCGGCGATTAAGGGATCTTCCGAGTAGTATTCGAAATTACGCCCGCCAAGCGGATTACGATGGATGTTGAGTGCCGGCGCCAGCATGACGTCGATGCCATATTCTTTCGCTTCATTCCCAAAAGACATGCCTACGCGCTCTACCAACGTCGTATCCCAGCTGGACGCCAGCAGAGTGCCCACAGGCCATGCGGTGGCATAGAACGTCTTCCCCGGCGCATCCTTCCTCACCGAGTCGATCCGCACCCCCGCCGGTCCGTCACTAACCACGATGGAAGGGATCCCAAGTCGCGGGATCGCAAACGTAGTGCCGGCGGCACCCGGAACCCTGTCTTGCGTCTGGCCGACTACCGGACCATTATTGTTGTTGCGCATGCCGGGGAGATGCATCCCGTTGCCCGCGACAAATTTTACTTTCTCTTCCAGCGTCATCGCCTTGATGACCGCCGCGATCGGATCTTTACCCAGCCGTGGAGCAGGTCCGGTTTGAGCCTGCCCGAAAAAAGGGAGCAGAGCAACAAGCGAAAGCAGTCGGAGATGGAGGTTTCTATTTTTCATACTCAAGCATTCGTTATCGTTCAAAAATATGACTATTGTATTACATCGATACAATAAATCTACATCACCATCATTTCGAGATTTGAGGGGAAGATCGCAGATCGATAAATTTTTTGTGTAGATATTTGAAAATCATCTGCTTTAGCGTCGAAAATATTCGGGACGAACCGCTGCGGATTCCGGTCGATGATAGGGAACCACGTGCTTTGTACCTGAACCATGATCCTATGACCCTTAAGGAATACATGATCCTGCGTATGAAGATCGATGCTGTATTCCTCGACCTGGCCGGGCGGGATCGGTTCGGGTTTTTCAAAGCTGTGACGGAATCGCCCCCGGAACACATCATTGGCGATCATGAATTCATATCCGCCCATCCCCGGGTCGGCGGGATAATTCTCCGGGTACACATCGATCAGCTTGACGATCCAATCGGCGTCGCTTCCGCTGGTGGCAGCAAACAGCTTCGCCCTGATCGCCCCGGTCAATATGACGTCTCCCTGCAACGTATCGGTCTCCCAGGTAAGCACATCCTGCCTGTCCCGGACGAACCGCTGATCTTCTGTCAGCCAGGTATACCACCTGGAACCTCGCCCATAGGTTTCTTCGATGGGCCGTGTCCGGTATGGCACCGGATGCGCGGGATCGGAAATATAGCTGTCGAATGCTTTGCCGTCTCCCGTCCCGGGCGGATCGAAAGACAGCCGGCCATCTTCCCGAAAATACAGGTTCTTCCATTTCGCCTCCCGCGGCGGCCAGGTGTCATAGGTCTTCCATACATTCGTCCCCGTCTGGAATGTAATGGCCTCCGCAAATTGCCCATCCCCTTTCCCTTTCAGATACCAGGCAAACCATTTCGCCTCGATCGCTGCCCGGAAATACTTCGCCGTAGGCGAACCAAACTTGATATTGCCCAGGTGATCGCCGTCGACCCATCCCCAGCCGCCATGATTCCATGGGCCGAGGACAAGGTGGTCATAATGATGCCGGTCCTGCTTCTTCCAGGTCTCATACTCCTCCACCGGACCATAGAAGTCTTCCTGGTCCCACCAGCCGCCTACATTCAACGTCGGAACCCGCGGTGAGTCCAGCAATCTGCCCAATGCCTGTTTCTTCCAATATTCATCGTAGTTAGGATGCAAAACAAAATTGTTCCAGGACGGCAGGCGGTTAAGGAAATATTTTTTATTTACGTTGGACAGCGGGCCGAGCTTCAGATACCATTCATACACATCGTAGTTGGAGAAAGGAAAAAGCGTATCCACTTTCGAGCTTTCCTCCATAAACGCATATTCAAAGGCATAACTGAGCCGAAAGGCGCCATTATGATGGAAATCGTCCCCAATGAACATATCGGCGGGAGAAGCCTGGTCAGAAATAGCCCTGAGCGCCGGATGCGGGTCGATCGCGCCCATTATAGTGGTCCAGCCGTCATATGAAACGCCCGTCATTCCGCCCTTGCCGTTGTTGTTGGGGATGTTCTTCAGGAGCCAATCGAACGTGTCGTAGGTATCCGTACTCTCGTCGATGGCTTTTGGATCCTTCTTATCCCGGGGGAAACGCTGCATGACATACTGCCCCTCCGAACCGTAACGGCCGCGGATATCCTGGTAAACAAATATATACCCGTCCGCGGCCAGATCTTTATAATAAGGGTTCTTCTCCGGACTGGGGAACTTATCCGCGCCATACGGCGTCCGCTCCATAAGAAAAGGAAGCGCCTCCGTTGAAGCCCCGGGCGTGTAAATGACAGTGTGCAACCGGACCCCGTCCCGCATTGGGATCATCACTTCCTTCCGGTCGTACTGGTTGATAGACTTGTTTGCCTCCTGCGTCCGGCCTGTCATCCAAACCAGACACATCAGGACAGTCCAAAAGAATTGCGTTCTCAATTTTCCAGGTTTATCCTAAATATACCGAAAATCGGCGGGCGCGCTTGGAACCGGATTTGTGCCGATTGTTTGCCAGAATGCGCCATCTACTTGCCAAAACATACCATCTACTTATTAAATAATTTTACCATATAAATTTCCTTATTTTGGTATTAGCATAAAACTGCCTGTATGCTGCCCCTTCCAAAATGGATCGCTTGTTTCCTGCTTCTGGCGCTATCCTTGCCTTCCCGCGCACAGTTGAGTAAACCCGACTCGCTGGCCGGAGTCATCGACCGCTATCCCGCCAACGATACGACCAAAACAAACCTGATGGTCCTCCTCGCCAAAATGCTGGCCTATTCGGACCCCTCCCGCGGAATGAAGGTCATCGACGCGGAAATACCCATCGCCCGGCAACTGCATTATAAGAAAGGTATCCTGGAAAGCTATAACGTAAAAAGCAGCCTTTATTTCCTCCAGGGCAACCTCATGCAGGCAGAGACTGTCGGTGAAGAATACCTGCAAACAGCGACCCGGTTCAATGATAAACCGAACCTGATCGTCGCCAATAGCCTGCTGGGCATCCTTAGCTCTCAAAGCGGGAACTATGCAAAGGCCCTTGAATATATGCTGAGCTCCCTGAAACTGGCCGAAGAGGTCGGGGACAAGAACAAACTGGCCGCTCTCGACCAGAATCTGGGCAACGTATATAACGATATGGAGGATTATGATAAGGCTTTCGACTATTATAAGCAAGCCATCGCCACTATTGAATCGATCGTGCCCAGGATGCCTGTCCCACCTTCTCCGTATAATAACATCGGGTCGGTATTGATCCACCAGAAGAGATACAAGGAAGCCCTGGAATACCTGGAGACCGGCAGCCGGATCAGCCAGCAGACCAACAACCGGCGATCGCTTGCCGGCGCATATACCAACCTGTCGGATGCATGGCACAACCTCGGGGACAATGACAAGTCATATGAATTCGGCACCCGCGCACTGGATATAAGCCGCGCCCTGTCGGACAAACGCTCCATGGCCAATGCGATGATCAATGCAGGCACGGCCCTGAGCGATGTATCTGATAACGTCCTCCGCGCCCGCCACATCGACCCGAAAGATCGCTACCCAATGGCCGTCGGACTCCTGGACAGCGCTATTCAGCTGGCTGCCGCTATCGGCGATCCCGTCACCAGGGAAGAAGCCTATAAATACCTGGGCGAGATCTCCCGGCGGGAAAAGGACTATCCGCTGGCCCTTTCTTCCATGGAGGCTTACGAGGAGCTGCACGACACCATCATCAACAATGACAATGAAAAGACGATCATCCGCAAGTTCATCCAATACGATTATGATAAAAAAGCGGCCGAGATCCAGCTCCGCCAGCAAATCACCGAAGGCAAACTGAAAGAGCAGGAACTGCTCTCACGCGATGCCGAACAACAGTTGAAGCTGAACCAGAATGAGCTGGCGCTTGCCAATAAGGACCGTGACCTGGAAAGGCTAACCGCAAAGCAGGAACAGGCAGAGTTGGCCCGGGAACAACAGGAGAAAAAGAATATCCAGACGCTTGCCGATCAAAAGGACCGCATCAATGCCCTGGAGATCGCCAGCCAGCGCCGCCTTAAATACGGGTTGATAGCCGGCCTCCTGCTGATCGCCGCTATCGGGGTCCTGCTCTACCGGCAAGGCATGATCCGGAAAAAGGCCAACCAAAAACTCACCCGGGCCAATGCCCAGCTGGACGAGGCCAATCGCGTGAAGGCAAGATTCTTCGGCATCATCAGCCACGACCTCCGCGGTCCTGTCGCCAACCTGATCAGCCTGATCGATCTCCGCAGAGAAGCCCCGGACCTGCTTGATGAAGATAGAATGAACGTTGGCCGGCAGAAGATCACCGATACCGCAGGGAACCTGCTGCACGTGATGGAAGACATCCTGCTTTGGAGTAAAGGCCAAATGGTCGCCTTCAAACCGCAAATGAAAACACTTTTTGTCGACCAGGTATTCTCCGAGCTCCGGCTGCTTTATCCGGACAATGGCAGGTTGCGAATAATATTCTGTGATCCCCGACAGTTGCAGCTTGAAACCGATGAAGACTATTTGAAGACGATCCTTCGGAACCTTACCTCCAATGCCATCAAGGCTGTTCATGGCAGGACGGACGGAATGATCGAATGGCGGGCCTGGAAGGAAGACCATCATGTCTGCCTGGCCGTCACCGACAACGGCCCGGGGATCCCGACAAGCCAGCGGCAGGCGCTGTTCAACGACGAAGGCGACATCGGGACAAGGCATGGTCTCGGGCTCCCGCTGATCCGGGATCTGACTACTGCCATCCATTGCGAAATCCAGATTGACACCCCATCCGGCGGCGGTACTACTTTCACTTTGCTGTTTCCCGTTTTTCAGGCGGTTTCCCTATCGTAAGATTTGACTCCGGTTTTCAACCGGTGTCCCTGTCATGAGATTGGCCCGGACCGGGCAAGGCTGCGGTAATCCGGAAAGGACCTTGGGTTTTCAAGAAGTGAGACGATCCGCTTGTAAAGCTCGGTGAACTCGAAGGGCTTTGTCATATAGTCATTCATGCCAACTTCGAAACACCGCACCTGCTCCCCGATCAGCGCGGTTGCCGTCATGGCGATAATGGGAATGGATGAACGAAGCTCGTTGCGGATATATTGGGTGGCTGCATAACCGTCCATGACGGGCATCTGCAGGTCCATAATGATCAGATCGTAATGACCGCCCTGCCGGAGATAACGGATCGCCAGCTCGCCGTTGGCCGCCAGCTGTACTTCGCCCCCGCCCCTTCTCAGCACATGTTCCACTAATTGTTGATTGACTTCATTGTCCTCGGCGACGAGAAAACGTTTTCCCTTCAGGCATTGACTGTAATCGACGAGGACCGCAGTAACCGCAGCTACAGGGGCACTCGGTTCCACAGCCGGGTCATACCCGTATGTTAGTCCGAAGCTGAATACCGATCCGGCGCCCTCCGCACTCTCCACCGAAATGCTGCCACCCTGCAGCTGGAGGAGCCGCTGACTGATGGCCAGCCCCAACCCCGTGCCACCGTACCGGCGGGAAATGTCCATCCCACCTTGCGAAAAATGATCGAAGATATAAGGAAGGCCGCTTTCAGGGATCCCAATACCCGTATCAGTAACCGAAAATTGAAGATTGACCATGTCATCTTTTTTGTCCAGTAACCCTACATGTACTTTGACAGAACCTTTTTCGGTGAATTTAACCGCATTGCCGATCAGGTTGATCATGACCTGGTTCAACCGGTACGGATCGCCGCTGAGCGTGTCCGGGATATCCGGATCAGTGGTGATCTGAAGCAATAGACCTTTTTTCTTTACCCGGTGATCGAAGATCCCCTTTGCATTGTCGAGCACATCCTTAAGCCGGAAGTCGATCTTCTCGATCGCCAGCTTCCCTGCTTTGATCTTGGAAAAGTCCAGGATATCGTTGATGATAACCAGCAGGTTGTTAACAGACCGCTTTATTATCCGCGCAAATTCCTTCTGCTGATCGGTGAGCGTCGTATCCAGCAACAGATCTGTCATCCCCTGGATGCCGTTCATTGGCGTCCGGATCTCATGACTCATATTGGCAAGGAACAACTCCTGCATCTCCTTAGCCTTATGCGCGTCGCGGGTAGCGGCGATCAATTGCTGCTGGTAGTTGACCCGCTCCGTGATATCCGTTGCGATCCCACCGATGCCGATCTGACGCCCATTATTATCAAGCAAGGGGAATTTGATCGAAAGCAAATGCACCCTCCTCCCGTCATGCTCCACGACCTCTTCGATCTCCAGCGATTTGCCGGTACGCATGACTTCCTCATCCAGCAGTTTGTAATGGTCCGCCGCATCAGGATCGCTTAATTCATGATCGGTCTTGCCGACGATATCCGCATCCATTAAATGCAGCATTTCCCGGAATCGCAAGTTTACCATGATATAACGGCCTTCAGGGTCCTTGATATACATCAACGACGTGCTGTTATCCAGGATCGACTGAAGCCACGCCTGATTTTCCTTCAACCTGCCTTCTGCCTGCTTACGGAGAAGGATATCTTCATTGAGACGGACGAGAAGGATAAAAATAAAGATAAAGGTGAGGATATTGCCCCCGATCAATAAAAAGGCCAGCCTTCGGTCCGAAAGGTTAAAATAAATGACCCATCCTACCAGGCAGAGGGAAAAGAACGAGAAGAATAATAACCATGCTATCTTGCGCTGAAAGGCAATCTTCGCATTTGGAACAAATCTCATACAGGTTACGGGGTTCTAAGGGATCGAATCTCCACAAAAACCTCTCCGGTTCGCGTCCGGTTATGACCGTATCTTTTATAACGCGTAAAGGTGAATAAGATTTTCCCGTCGGGTCATTTATTGTTCTTTTTAACCATGGATAAGTGATTACACTTAGCAATACCCTCGTCCGCTCTCCCGCCGGCCCATAGACGCTATTCTAACTCCCCCGAATGGCAGAGAATGGCGTACTATTCTAACTCCCCCGATTGCTCGAGAATGGCACCCTGCTCTAACTCCCGCAGAAGACCCGGAATGTCCAGCCTCCGCGTATACATCGTCAGCCTGCCTTCCCCATCCACCGGCCACCGATCCCTGGGCCGGTCCCAATACAGCTCGACGCCATTTCGGTCCGGATCGTCCAGATAGATCGCTTCGGATACGCCATGGTCCGATGCGCCTGTCAATGGATAACCCGCCTCCATCAATCGACTCAATGCCATCGCCAGGTCCTTCCGCTCCGGATAAAGGATCGCCGTATGGAAAAGACCAGGCGACGACTCCGGCGCCGGCGGCTGCCCCTTGCTGTACCATATATTAAGACCGATATGATGATGATACCCACCGGCAGAGATGAACGCAGCCTCCGTGCCATACCTGATCATCAGTTCGAAGCCCAGCAAACCGCAATAGAAATCCAGCGACCGCTGCAAATCGCTGACTTTTAGATGAACATGACCGATCCTTGTTTGCGGGGGAATTTTATATTGCTCCATACCCAAAGTTAGTCAAAAACCGGGCGGAGCCGCCCAGGGGTTCGGCTACCACCGCACGATCAGGGTTTATGGGGTATTTTGTTAATATCGCCGGTACATAACCTTCCCTTTACATAATCTAAAAATAATATATCCCATATACCGTTAAACTAAGGTGAAAAGTTAAAGTCATAGGTAACTCGTCTTATTGAAAACTCAAAAACTATCTAAGTCATTATGAAAACCGCAACACTCCACCGTTTCCTTTTTATCGTTGCCTTCACCGGCATTCTGGCATCCTGTAACAAGAGCAACTCCAGCAACAACAATTCATCGTCAAACACCGATCTGCAATCCAACTCGGATGACGTAACCAGAGTCTCCACCGAGACCGATGCAGCACTCGATGACGTGAACACGGCGATGACCGTTCAGTACAACGCTACTGGCGCTGCTATCGGCCGGCAAATGATGACCACCATATTGGATGGTCCCGGCAGTACCGACTCCACGGCCATCTGTGACGCTGTTATCACCGTGGACTCCGCTTCCAACCCCCGCACGATAACTATCACCTATAACGGTACCAACTGTGCGCTCGACCGTACCCGCAGCGGCTCGGTCGTCATTTCCTGGCCGGCCGGCCAACTCTGGCGCAACGCCGGCGCTGTCGTGACGGTTCAATTCAATAGCCTGGTCATTACCCGGCTCAGCGATAACAAGACCATCACTATCAATGGTACCCACACCTATACGAATGTCAGCGGCGGCAGCCTGATCAGTCTGCCCAATGCACCGGCAGGCACCAGCATTACCCACACGATCACGAGCAGCAATATGCAGATTACGTTTGACAACAGTACCAAGCGTAACTGGAATGTCGCCCGCCAACGGGTCTTCACCTACAGTGGCGGTTTTATTATCACCACCAGCGGTACACATTCCGACGGTACCACTACCGGTATCTCCGAGTGGGGCACGGACCGGTTCGGCAACGCCTTCGAGGTTGCGATCCTTCAGCCGCGCGTGATCACGCAATCCTGCTCCTGGCAGATGACTGCAGGTGAAGTTGCACTGAGCAACACCGCCGGTGTCACGACGATCACTTACGGCCTGAATGTATCCGGCGCTTCTATCGGCTGCCCGGTCGGCGGCGCAACCTATTATTTCAAGCTGTCCTGGACGGCCGCCGTTTCCGGAAAAACGTACACCTTTATTCTCCCTTACTAATCAACTCTTTCACAATACCTGCAAGCCAGCCCGCGAGGGCTGGTTTTTTTTTACGTAAAAAATCTTACATTGCCGGTATGCAAACCGTTACCGCCAAATGGCTGCATACCATTGACCAGCTCCAGGACGTGCCCGAAGCACAGCTCCAATGGGTGATCGACAACAGTACCATCCTGACCGTAAAGGAAGGCGAATTGTTCGTCCGGCCGGGAACACCCTCCGTCGGCGCCTATATTCTGATCAGCGGCAAAATGCACATCTATGACCTGGTGAACCAGGAAATGCGCGACGTGACCACCCTCGAGCCAAAAGCGATCTCCGGCTACCTGCCCTTCTCCCGCGGAACGGTCTCCAATGTCTACGTGGAGGCAACCGCCGATAGCGCTTTACTCCTGCTCCCAAAAGAGAAATTCAGGGAAATGATCAGCGGGCACTTCGAGCTGACCCAGGCCCTTGTACACGTGATGACCAACCGGATACGCAGCTTCACCTCTTTGCAGCAACAAGACGAAAAAATGATGGCCCTCGGAAAGCTTTCCGCGGGCCTGACACATGAACTGAACAATCCTGCAGCCGCGATTGTTAGAAGTTCTGCAACCCTGTTGGAGCACCTGCGATTGCAACCGGAGGATTTCAAAGAGATAATGGCCATTCGAATGGAGGAAAAAGAAGTAGACGCGGTCAGCCAAAAACTCTGGGAAGTACTCGATCGGACCGATAAGCCGGTTCTGACGCTGATGGAGCAGACCGAACTGGAAGACGAGATCACCGGCTGGCTGGAAAAGCACCAGGTCCAGCGCGCTGCGGAAATAGCAGAAAACTTCATCGAAGACGGGTTCACCTGCGATGACCTCCGCGATTTCAAAGCACATATCCCTGTCCCGTATCTCTCGCCCGTATTCAACTGGATCAACTCGAACCTGGTCACCCGCAAAATGGTGGCCGATATCAATGAAGCATCGCGACGCATTTCCGACCTGGTGAAGTCGGTAAAAAACTTCACCCATATGGACCAGGGTAAAGGTAAAGAGCTCACGGATATCCGCGACGGCATCCGGAACACGTTGACCATGCTGCACTACCGCTTCAAAAAAGAAAACGTTACCCTCATCGAAGATTACGACCAGGGCCTGCCCCGCATCAATGCGATGGTCAGTGAACTTAACCAGGTCTGGACTAACCTGATCGACAACGCGCTCGATGCGATGGAACCATCCGGTCACGGCCAGCTGACGATCCGCACCGAAAAGGAACACGACTGGGCAAAGACATCCATCATCGACAACGGCCCGGGGATACCCGCGGAGATCCAATCCCGGATCTTCGAGCCCTTCTTTACCACCAAGGATATCGGTAAAGGTACCGGTCTTGGTCTGGATGTCGTGTGCCGCATCGTCAAACAACACCATGGATCCATCCGGGTCCAGTCAAAACCGGGAGAAACGATATTTGTCGTGTGCTTCCCGATCAACGGCGGCCCCAACGGAATGCCAGCCACCAAATGACCATTCAACAAGAAACTTATGAACCTGCCGATTATATTTTCTATTGACGACGACCCCCAGGTGCTGCGGGCCATCACCAGGGACCTTCGATCGTATTTTCGGAACGACTATCGGATCCTCAGCACCAGCTCCGTCAAAGATGCCCTCGACAGCCTGCTGGAGCTAAAAAACAAATCCGAAGTCATCGCCCTCTTTATCTCCGACCAGCGGATGCCCGAAATGGAAGGCGTGGACTTCCTCCAAAAAGCCCGGGAATTCTTCCCGGATGCCAAACGGGTCTTGCTGACCGCCTACTCGGATACCGAAGCGGCGATCAAGGCGATCAACGATGTTCAACTCGACTACTACCTGATGAAACCCTGGGACCCGCCGGAAGAAAAACTCTTTCCCATTGTAGCCGAACTGCTCGACGATTGGCAGGAGGGCTACCGCCCACCGCTCAAAGGATTGAAGGTGATCGGCTACCAGTTCTCGCCGCAATCGCATGAGATCAAAGAATTCCTGTCCGGCAATCTCGTCCCCTATCACTGGCTGGACGTCACCAACAGTCCCGAAGCTGCAGACCTGCTCAAACTGAACAATATCACCAATAAGGACCTGCCCGTCCTCTTCCTGGAAGACGGCAGCTTTCTTGCCGCTCCTACCATCTCTGCCGTCGCTGCCGCCGTGGGCCTGAATCCCAATGTCAAGAACACCATCTATGACGTAGTGATCATCGGCGCCGGCCCGGCTGGTTTGGCCGCTTCCGTCTACGGCGCATCCGAGGGATTGAAAACCCTGCTGGTCGAACGCCGCTCCCCCGGCGGTCAGGCCGGGACCAGTTCCCGGATTGAAAACTACCTTGGTTTTCCCAACGGGCTGAGCGGCTCCGAACTGACACGCCGCGCTATCACCCAGGCCACACGCCTCGGCGCCGAAGTGCTGGTGCCCAGCGAAGTACGGGAGATCTGCCAGAAGGACGGCTATAAGAAAGTGATGCTGGAGAACGGCGAAGAGATCAATAGCCACTCGATCGTGATCACTACCGGTGTAGACTACCGGAAATTGGAAACGAAAGGCGTACCCGATTTCACGGGCGCCGGCATCTATTACGGCGCCGCTATGACGGAAGCCGCGGCCTTCCGGGATTGCGAGGTCTATGTGGTCGGCGGCGGCAACTCTGCCGGCCAGGCCGCCATGCATCTCTCCAAATTTGCCCGCAACGTCAATATCGTTATCCGGAAAGAAAGCCTGACGAGCACGATGTCCGCCTACCTGATCGACCAGATCGGCACCCGCAGCAATATCCATCTCCTCAGCCGTGCGGAGATCACCGAAGCCAGAGGGTCCGGCCGCCTCGAAGAATTGACGATCACCCAGGGGGACAATAAAGAACCCCTTGTCGTGAAAGCGGAGGCGCTGTTCATCTTCATCGGCGCCAAACCGTTTACCGATTGGATCGGCATGGATATAATCAAGGATGACAAAGGATTTCTCGAAACCGGCCGCGATCTGAAATCTTATGACAGCTTCAAAAAGATCTGGAAGCAGGATCGCGACCCCTACCTGCTGGAAACGAGCTGCCCGGGCATCTTTGCCGCCGGCGACGTTCGCTCCGGCGCCATGAACCGCGTGGCCTCCGCCGTTGGCGAAGGCTCGATGGCGATCAGCTTCGTACATAAATATCTGGCCGAAGTTTAATCTGGCCTCCCGCGCCCCGGCTCCGCCGGGGCGCGCCTAAATTGTTTGCCGGAATTGCCGAACATCTGCTATTTTTGCGCCCAAAAGAGGCCGGAGGCCTCTTCGAAAGATGAAGATTCTTATTCGACAGGCTCGCATCATCGACCGCTCTTCTCCCCACCATGGCGCCATCCGTGACATCTTAGTCGAAAACGGCCGTATCGCCGCTATTGCGGCATCCCTTGACCTGCCGGCCGATACCGTCCTCGAACACCGCGGCTTGCACGCGAGCCCGGGGTGGGTGGATACCTTCTCCCATTTCTGCGACCCTGGCTATGAACACAAAGAAACCCTGACATCCGGCGCGGCCGCGGCTGCCGCCGGCGGTTACACCGACGTCTTCGTCATCCCGAATACCCGCCCCGCCATCGACAGCAAATCACAGGTAGAATATATCCGCCGTGTCGCTTCTTCCCTTCCTGTAGATATCCATCCTGTCGGCGCCGTCACCCGCGGTCTGGAAGGAAAGGACCTCGCCGAAATGTATGACATGCGTCACAGCGGCGCCGTAGCCTTCAGCGACGGGACCTCCCCTATCCAATCCGCCGGACTGCTGCTGAAAGGATTGCAGTACGTCAAAGCATTCGACGGCATCATTATCCAGGTACCGGACGATAAAACCGTAGGCGCAAACGGCCTCATTAACGAAGGCATAGTCTCCACCCGCCTGGGCCTGCCCGGCAAACCGATGATGGCTGAGGAACTAATGGTCGACCGCGATATCAAACTGCTTCGCTATACCGGGTCGCGGCTCCATTTTACCGGCGTCACCTCACCGCGCTCCCTGGAATACATCCGCCAGGCAAAAGACTCCGGGCTTGCCGTGAGCTGCTCTGTCACCCCTTACCACCTCTTTTTTACAGACGCCGATCTCGTCAACTACGACACTAACCTGAAAGTATACCCGCCGCTCCGCGACGAGGCATCTGTTAAAACCCTGCGTCAGGCCGTCCTTGACGGAACCGTGGATAGCATCGCGGCCCATCATTTCCCTCATGAGTTCGACAGCAAGGTCGTCGAATTCGAGTACGCCCGGCCGGGAATGACCAGTCTCGAAACGGCATATGCCGCACTCCGGACACAATTGCCGGAACTATCCGCCGAACGAACGGTCGACCTGCTCAGCCGTAACCCGCGGGACCTGTTCGGCATGGATCAACCTTCCATTGCCGAAGGCCAACCCGCATCACTTAGCCTGTTTGACCCTGAAGGGGAGACCCGTCTGACCGCCGAAACGACCCACTCGAAATCGAAGAACAGCCCCTTTTTGGGCCAACCCCTGAAAGGCCGGGTGATTGGCATCCTGAAAGGAAATCACTATATTTTAAACTAACCAGCACCAATGGCAGCCAAAAAGATCCCCATACTCCTTTTGTTCGGACTGATCGCATCGGGTGTCATGATCCTTTTCATCATCGGCGCCTGGCTGGCCGGCCCCGAAGCATACCTCGGCCGGCCCATATGGCTGGGCAGATCGCTTGTGATCCTCCTGGCAGCCATTGCTACTGCCGTAGAAAAAAGGACCAGAGGCGGCATTCTCGATTTTCAGTCGGCCCTCAAAATAGCTTTTGGCGTGATGGTGATAGCTATAATTGCACAAACCATTATTTACTGGCTCATCCCGAATGTGATCGATCCCCATTTTTATCAACGCCTCGTTCCTGTCATGCTGGAAAAAACCCAGCGTGGTTATCGCGAATTCGGCGCGCCCGAAGACCAGATCCGGCTTGCGCTGGATGATATCCGTACGCATAACCAGTTTTCCCTAGGCCGGATGATTCAGGGGACAGGGCCCTTGCTGCTGCTCTTCGGGATCATCGCCATCCTCATCGCAGTCACCGTAAAATCAAAAAAAGGACCGACGCCCAACCCAGGGCTCTAACAAACGAACATGGACATCTCAATCGTCATACCCGTTTACAACGAAGAAGAATCCCTGCCGGAGCTCTGCAGCTGGATCGAACGGGTCGTCCGGGAGAACCATATCTCCTATGAGATCATCCTCGTCGATGACGGGAGCACCGACCGCTCCTGGGAGGTGATCTACGACCTTCGGCAATCCAATCCGAATATCAAAGGCGTCCGCTTCCAACGGAACTACGGCAAGTCCGCCGCCCTCAACGAAGGTTTTAAAACTGCAAAGGGTGAAGTGGTGATCACTATGGACGCTGACATGCAGGATAGCCCCGACGAGATCCCGGCCCTGCGAAAGATGATCCTCGAAGACAAATACGATATGGTCAGCGGCTGGAAGAAGGTCCGGCATGACCCGATCTCCAAAACGGTACCTTCGAAATTCTTCAACTGGACGACCGCCCGGGTAAGCAAGATCCCCCTGCATGACTTCAACTGCGGGCTGAAAGCCTACCGGAATAAAGTGGTCAAAAGCATCGAAGTCTACGGCGAAATGCATCGCTACATTCCGGTGATCGCCAAATGGGCGGGGTTCAGACGAATCGGCGAGAAAGTGGTGGAGCACCGCCCCCGGAAATATGGCTATACGAAATTCGGCGGCCTGGGTCGTGGCCTCAAAGGCTTGCTGGATCTGGCTTCCATTACTTTCGTTGGCAAATACGGGAAGCGCCCCATGCACTTCTTCGGACCCCTGGGTGTCATCTGTGGGCTCGTTGGAATGGGTGAAACAATCTCCCTGATCGTCCAAAAGCTGGCAAAAGGAGGATCTTCCTTCTCATTGACAAACAAACCTTCCTTCTATATCGCACTGACCTGCGTGGTCCTTGGCACCCAACTTTTCCTGACCGGGTTCATGGCAGAGTTGATCTCCCGCAACTCCCCCGGCCGTAACTCCTATCTTATCGAACAAAAACTGGGGCTGGACCATTCATGAGCGGCACCGTCGTCATCATAGGACCCGGCTACCCCCTGCGCGGCGGCCTCGCAACCTTTGACCAGCGCCTGGCCAGGGAATTCATCAACGAAGGATATGACTGCACGATCTACTCCTTCTCCCTTCAATACCCCGGCTTTATGTTCCCCGGCACCACCCAATATTCCACCGATCCCCCACCGGAAGGACTGACTATCCTCTCAAGGATCAACTCGATCAACCCCATCAACTGGTGGAGCGTTGGCAACGAACTGAAAAGGAAAAAGCCGGATATCATCGTTGTCCGTTACTGGTTGCCCTTGATGGGCCCTGCACTCGGAACCATCCTGCGGCGAGTGAAAAAGAACCGCCATACCCGGATCCTCGCCATAACCGACAATATCATCCCCCACGAAAAAAGGCCCGGCGACCAGTCCTTTACCCGCTATTTTTTAAACTCTTGCGACGCGTTTATCACCATGAGCGAAAAGGTAATGAACCAGCTCCGACAGTTCCAACCTACCCGGCCGGCCAGGCAGGTCGTCCATCCGCTATACGATAATTTCGGTGAACCGATCCCGCGCGAAGAGGCCCGCGCGCTGCTTCGCAAAAAGGGAGTAGCGATCGGCGACCATGATAAGGTATTGCTGTTCTTCGGCTTCATCCGCAATTACAAAGGTCTCGACATCGCGCTGCAGGCAATGGCCGATCAACGAGTCCGTGATCTGGGCATCAAACTGCTCGTCGCCGGTGAGTTCTATGAGGACTCAGCCCCCTATCACGAACTGATCGCGCGGTTGAATATCGGGCCTTCCCTCCTGCTGCGCACGGACTTTATCCCCGACAGTGAGGTGCGCCAATATCTCTGCGCCGCTGATGCCGTTATCCAGCCCTACCGCAACGCGACACAAAGCGGTGTCACACCCCTCGCCTATCACTTTGAAAAGCCGATGATCGTTTCCAGTGTGGGCGGTCTCGCAGCCATGGTGCCACACGAACAGGCGGGTTTGGTGGCCGAGCCGGAGCCAACTGCAATGGCGGAAGCTATCCTTCGTTTCTTTGTGTTAGGCTACTCCTATTTTATTCCGGCGCTCCGCCGGGAGAAAACCAAATACTCCTGGAGCAAGCTGCTGGCCAATATCATCGAACTGTGCAAACCGTCTGACAAGCCACAACCCGACCTGACCCGCATCGACCGGCATTGGACCCTTTTCCTCGACCGGGACGGGGTTATTAACCAGGAAAAGGAGAATAGCTACGTCTTTCACTACGGTGAATTCCAATTCTATGACCAGGTCAAAGAAGCCCTTCGCATCTTTGCTGCGATATTTGGCCGTATCGTCATCGTGACCAACCAGCGCGGCGTGGGAAAGGGGCTGATGACTGCTGAAGAGCTGGAGATCATCCATGAGAAAATGCTCGAAGAGATCGCACTGGCGGGGGGCCGGATCGACCGTATCTATTATTCGGACTCATTGGACGACAACCACCCCCATCGCAAACCCAATCCGGGAATGGCCTTCGCCGCCCGGACGGATTTTCCGGAGATCGACTTCAGCCGCTCCCTGATGGTAGGCAACAATCTCTCCGATATGGAGTTTGGGAGAAATGCCGGGATGTATACCGTTTTTTTACGCACCACCCATCCCGATCATACCCTCCCCGACCCCGCCATCGACCTGGCATTCAATTCGCTGCACGATTTTGCGAAACATTTGCAGAACCGATGAAATTTTTCGGCCGGGTTTAACGTTTGCCCATTCGCGGCCCGCCCCGACATTCAGTAACTTTATACCGAAATGCTATCCTTAAAATACCAATTCATTCTTATTTTCCTGATCGGCATCGGATCGCGGCTGCCAGCGCAATCACATCTCTCTCCCCCCCAATCACGTCTCTCTCCCCCCGCGGAAGCCGCCTTTCAAAAGCGCGAGGACACGATGAAAAGGTATGCGTTCGACATCGTCAATGCCGAAACCCCGGAGGCAAGGTTCCGCGCCGATAGCTCATTCATCCGGTCGCTGGTAAAAGCACTGAGGCAACCATGGTCATTCTATTATCCATTCGATTCCCTTCAAACGATATCGCGCCTCTACGCCCCTGATAGTGCCTTCCGCATTTTCACCTGGCAGTACAAAAAAGACAATCTGTTCTACCTGCAGGAAGGCGCGATCCAGATGAACCAACCCGATGGTTCCCTTAAGCTATTTCCACTCTTCGACGTATCGATGTATACCGCCAATCCGCTGGATTCTGTCCGGACACGGGTTAACTGGATCGGCGCCATCTATTACCGGATCGTCGAAAAGACCTGGCAGGACCGGAATTATTATACATTACTCGGATTCGACGACTATAGCGAGACCAGCAACAAGAAATGGATGGAAGTCCTCACCTTCACTCCTGAAGGCGAACCCCGTTTCGGTGGCCCCTATTTTTCATTTCAGGAAGACTCCGTTCGCAAACCGACCCAATACCGCTTCAACATCGAATACAAAAAAGAGGCGGGCACCCACTTTAATTATGATCCGTCACTTGACCTCATCGTCTTTGATGAGCTGATCTCCGAGAACAACGAACCGGAAAAAAAAGATACCTACGTCCCCGATGGGGAATTCGAAGCTTTTCAATGGAAGAACGGGAAATGGGTTCACATGCAAACAGGGATCTTTACAGCAAAATTGAAAGACGGAGATTTCCCTCGTGAGGCAGAGATCCTGAATGACCAGGGGAAAGTCAATGAATCGCAGCTGGAAGCTCAATCGGAAAAAAACAAAACGAAAGCCAAACCAACCCATCAGTGATCCGGCCTCGCGGCCACTCCCCCATCAGTGATCCAGCAATCGCGCCTTGGCCTTATTGTATTCTTCCTCTGAAAGGCCTCCCTTCATTTTTAATTCAAACAGCCGCTCCAACTCCTGCGCGATAGCCGGCGCGTCTGCCGCCCTCGCCGCCGCAACCTGCCCGACGCTCCGCGCATCCATGGCCGCCGCCATTTGCTGCGCCTGATTCGCAAATTGCCAGTTCTTGTATTCCGATTGCGCAGCCGTGATCAAATCTTTCAATCTCTTGGGGTGATTGACATTGTAATAATCGGTTGCGCCTGCCTCCGCCGCGGTTTGGATCTCGACATGCCCATAATTGAACAGCCGCCCCCAAACCGTCTGGTCATACGAGACATTGTTTATCTTGTCAAGCGGGCTTTCCTTGGCATAGTGGGTCATCAGCCCCGCTTCATCGATCACGCGGAAATTGGTCACCACCCAGAGATTGACCTTCCATGCGGCGTACCGCAGCAGCCAGTAGATCACCCCCGCCACTGCCACCAGCCATCCCCAGACCGACGGGACCTTTACTACGATCATAATGCCTGCAACCACCAGCGCCAACGCCGCCAGGAACGGCAGGACAAGCGCCGTCCAGCTGCTGTAGGTCACCAGCAGGATCTTTTCGCTTTTCTGAAGAGGGGTCCGCATACTTTATGGTTTATTCCGCGATTTTCATGGCGACCCAGCCGCTATTCATCCAACTTCAACACCGCCAGGAAAGCTTCCTGCGGCACCTCCACATTTCCGATCTGCCGCATCCGTTTCTTGCCCTCCTTCTGCTTCTCCAACAATTTTCTCTTTCGGCTGATATCCCCGCCATAACACTTGGCCGTCACATCCTTCCGCAAGGCGCTGATCGTCTCCCGTGCGATCACCTTGGCGCCGATAGCCGCCTGGATGGCAATCTGGAACTGTTGCCTCGGCAGCAGCTCCTTCAGCTTCTCACAAAGCTTGCGGCCAAAATCCGTCGACCGGCTCCGATGGATCAGCGCACTCAGCGCATCTACCTTGTCCCCGTTGAGAAGAATATCCATCTTTACGATATCGCTTTCGCGGCGGTCAAGCGGATGGTAGTCAAAAGAAGCATACCCGCGGGTCTGCCCCTTCAGCTTATCATAAAAGTCGAAAACGATCTCTGTAAGCGGCATCTCGAAGATCAATTCCACCCGCGTCGTGGTCAGATAGCTCTGATTGATCAGGATTCCCCGTTTGCCCAAACACAGGGTCATGATATTCCCGATATAGTCGGGTTTGGTGATGATCTGGGCGCGGATAAAAGGCTCCTCGATCCGTTCGATCCGCGTCGGATCGGGCATTTCCGTCGGATTATTGACGATGATCTCTTCTCCCTTATTGGTATAAGCGATGAAACTAACGTTGGGCACCGTCGTGATGACCGTCTGGTTGAACTCCCGCTCCAGCCGCTCCTGGATGATCTCCATATGCAGCATCCCGAGGAAGCCGCAACGAAATCCGAAACCCAGCGCCTGCGAGGTTTCCAGTTCATAGGTGAGCGACGCATCATTCAATTGCAGCTTGTCCATACATTCCCGCAGCTCTCCAAAATCATCCGTATTGACCGGGAAGATCCCCGCAAAGACCATCGGCTTCACTTCCTGAAAGCCCTGGATCATCGTAGGTTTCGGATTCGAGGCCAGCGTAATGGTGTCCCCGACCTTGACCTCTTTCGCATTCTTGATCCCCGTAATGATATAACCGACATCCCCTGTCTTCACCTCCGCCCGCGGATCGAGCGTCAGTTTGAGTACGCCCACCTCATCCGCCCCATAGGACAGCCCGGTGGAAACAAATTGGACAATGTCTCCCTTTTTTATGCTGCCGTTCAATATCCGGTAGTAAATGATGATCCCGCGAAAGGAATTGAAAACACTGTCAAAGATCAACGCCTGTAGCGGCGCATCGGGATTGCCCTCCGGCGGCGGTATCCGCTCCACGATCGCATCCAGGATCTCCTGCACCCCCAGCCCCGTCTTCGCACTGGCCAGCAGGATATCCTCCGGCTTGCAGCCGATCAACTCGATGATCTGGTCCTTAACCTCCTCGACCATGGCCCCGTCCATATCGATTTTATTGATCACCGGGATGATCTCGAGGTCGTTCTCGATCGCCAGGTACAGGTTGGAGATCGTCTGCGCCTGTATCCCCTGAGTGGCGTCCACCAGCAGCAGGGCGCCTTCGCAGGCGGCCAACGCCCGGCTCACTTCGTAACTGAAGTCCACATGCCCCGGAGTGTCGATGAGATTAAGAATAACAGGTTGACCTTTATAGGAATAATTGATCTGGATCGCGTGACTTTTGATCGTAATACCCTTTTCCCGTTCCAGGTCCATATCGTCCAGCACCTGAGCCTGCATATCCCTCGCAGAAATCGTGTTAGTTATCTCCAATAGCCGGTCCGCCAGTGTACTTTTGCCATGATCGATATGAGCGATGATACAAAAGTTCCGTATATTTTTCATTCGCTGCAAAAGTAAGCAAAATAGCTTAAATTCAGGCCATGCCAGACGATCGGAAACCAATGAATTCCAGAATAAAAAAGCGGCATTTCGCGTTTGTGGCTGCTTTCTTTCTGATCCAGATCGCCATCGACCTGGCGCATTCTGTAACCGCCTTTCCATTTGTGCATTATGGGATGTTTTCGGAATCTTTTCCTGCCCCCGACAGCCTCCTCCGCTATGAGGTCATCGTCAACGGCAAGACGCTGGATCCCGCCGATTTCCGGATCTATCGCTGGGATATGATCCAGGGGCCGCTGGCAGCATTCGACAAACAGGTTCAGACCGCGGATTTTGCCTTCGATAAAGAGAAGTTCCGCGCCGCCCTGCCCGGCATCTATTCCCGCATCTCCGCCAACCTGGACAATTCACCTGCCCTTGCCGCCAATTTCCCCGAATGGTACCGCAACTACCTGAGCAGCCTCCTACGCCGGCCGATCCGAACGCTCCTGGTCAACCGGGCCCGGTACAGGTTTGAAGACAACCGATTCATCCTTATGAACTCAACCCCGTGGATCGACCGCGAATGATTACCCGCACCTACTATACCCGGGATAGATCCTTCCTCCTGGCCATCTATTTCCTGTTCTACTATGCCGTGCTGTTGGGTTTTTTTATCGATGACCGGCTTCTGTCCCAATACCACCCCATTTTCTTTAACTATAACCGCGATCTCACCGAACTATCACTGATCGCCACCGGGATCCCCCGCTATATGATCGCTCATCCGGCCTGCTTTGCCGTCGCCGATATCCTGGCATTCCTCCTGCCCTTGCCGCTGATCTTCCGGGAGGTCCGCCACAAACCCCAGGACATCCAAGACATCCAAGACATAAGATTCTTCCCCTGGCCGGGCATCGCCTTTTTCTGCTATCTTTCGCTCTACCTCCTCCTGGATGATATTTTCTGGCAGATACACCACGAACCCTTTATTCTCTTGCTCCTGCTCGCGCTCGTTTGGACGACGGATCAAACTGACCGCTTCTACCTGATCCTGAAAGCCTGCCGTTTCTATTTCCTATACATCTTCGTCAGCGCGGCCATTTGGAAAATAGCCCGCGGCTCCATCTTCAACGGCGAAGAAATGAGCCGCATCCTCCTCCTCCATCATACCGATCTGCTGACCGGCGACTGCACATCCCTAACCTGCCGCACTTATAGCTGGCTGATCGCCCACCCCGCCATCTCCCAGGCTCTTTACATCGCCGGCGCCATGCTGGAAGCCAGTTTCATCCTCGGGTTCTTTACCCGGCGCAGGGACCGGCTGCTCATCGCACTGGCCATACTGTTCGTCATCGCCGACCTGCTCGTCATGCGCATCCCCTATTGGACGGTCCTCCTCGGCGTTGTTCCCCTTTGGATCCGCTATCCCGCCGGCCCCGACCCCCGTTGGCCCGGCAGTCCCGATCACCCGAAGATTGTCCTCTATGAAACTACCCACCATGAAAATCTGCCTGCCCTGCTCGATCTGAGCGAAGCCCAATTTGAACAGGTAACCGTTTTTCTAAAAGAGCATTCCTACCATAACCTCTGCGGCGATGGCTCACCCGAACAGCGCTGGCCCCAAACAGATTTCTTCATCCAGACCGCCGATTGCCCCAACCGCCGTTTTATCCGCCAGTTGTTCCGTTTTATCCGCAGGCACGGTTATACCCATCTGCATCTCTGCACCCTCGATAATAACCTGCTGATTTTTTCACTGCGGCTGGCTTCCATCGGCCCCCTCCATGTCAGCCTGACCGTTCATGAGGTCAACGAATATTTCTTTCGTTCCTTTCATACCCTTCGCGACTGGACCGAGACGATCGCAAAGAGGCTACTTCGCGGGCAGATCCGCCACTACCATTTTTTTCTCCCCGCGATGGCCGATCAGTTCCAACAACGCCTGCCCGGGTCGATAACTGTTTTCATTCCCTCCCGTTTCTATTCCGGACACCGGATGGCATCCCAAGCCCCGCCTTTCCGAATCGTTGTTCCCGGTTCCGTCGATCCCAACCGCCGCAACTATGCGGAGGTCATCCAGACCCTTTCTCTAATTCGGACAATCCCTATCGAGCTCATCCTGCTCGGCAACGCCGCCACCGATGCCGGCGCCACGATCGACGCCGCCTTCCAATCCATCGCAAACGACCAAATTGCCATTCGCACCTTCAAAGGCTATATTCCCGAAACAACCTATGAGCAAGTGCTGACCAGCGCCCACCTGATCTGGAGCCCGTTGAATATCCATAAAAAAAGCAGCCGCAACAGTCCCGAAACCTATGGCCTGACGACCGCTAGCGGGCTGACCGCGGACCTTCTGCTCAACAATATCCCGGCGCTTGTCCCCGCCGGATTCATCGCCCCCGGGCCCTTCCAACCGGCTATCTATCCCTACCGGTCACCCGAAGAAGCCGCGGAGATCATCCGCCGTTTCATAGAAGACCCGGTCGCATACACGGCGCTCCGGGAGACAATCCACCAGGCTTTCAGCTATTTTTCAAAAGAGAATTTCAGCCCGGCATTCGCCGAACTGACCCGGGATTAGACCCGGGGCCGCACCAGCCAGGCCAGGAACGGCGACCGCACCCCGCAGACCCGATATACGACAACCGCCAGCAGGATATTATAAGCGGCGCTGCTGATCAGTATCGCCAGCGCGCCGCCGGTTAGCCCGCCTGCCGGGATGAGCCACCAACTTGTCCCGGCCAGCAGCCCCACATAGACCAACAGACAACCCGCCGAATATCTCTCGCGGTCCTGCATCATGAGGATCGTATTGGCCGGCCCGAAGACCGAGAACAGGAATTGAGCAAGACTGATATAGATCATCGCCCGGTAGCCAATAGCATATTCCGGTCCGAAAAGTCGCAGGAGCAAGGGGCCTGCCGCCACATTCACAACCAATAGCGGGATACTCAGCATGACCATGAGCTTATTGCTTTCGCTGAACAACGATTGAGTATAAGCCCGGCCCGTCACGGCATAACCGGCAAATAGCTGCGGCAGCACCGTATGCATCAGAAAGAAAGGAAAGATCAGGAGGTCCGCAAACCGGTAGCTGATATTGAAAATACCGATATCTTTCGCCGGCAGCCAAACCGGCATGACCAACATCGTAATCTTGGTGCCAAGCAACGTGAGCAGACTGATCACAAAGAAATTAAACGTCTTCCCTGCCAACCCCTCCGCCACTTGCCCGCTATCACTACCACGCCTCGAAAAACCCCTGAGACTCCTGACTACCAGACCAAACACTCCGGCGCAACAAACAGCCAATACTACACAGGACAAGACGACCAGCGTCCTCGCCGTAAACGGCACCCCCATCACCCACAGCAGCCCGGCACCCGCAATCAACAGCATTGGCCTGACAAGTTTTTCAACGACCTGGCTGAGCCGGATATGATTCAACGCTTGCAGGACCAGCTGATTCAGACCTAGAGCAGCCGTAAGATACACCGCGATCATGGCGACCCGGAACAGGGACCGATGATCGCTTAACGTGTCGATCCGCACTATCGTCAAAAGCAGCAGGAACGCCACCCCGACAACGACGGCCGCAGCCAGCGCCCACCGGTTGACGGCCCGGACCAGCCCGATGAGTCTGCCGTGCTGATCTCCCGTATATCGCGGCAATTGCGCGAGCACCAGATCATCCCTGCCGCCCAATACGACGACGGAAAGGATACTCACCCAGTTGAATATATGGACATACAACCCATAGGCATCGGCATCGGAAGCCCTTACCAGCAACAGGTTGCTGAGAAATACCAGCGCAACCGAACCGCCCTGGATCAGGAAGGAATGCAGCGTCCCCCGAACGATGCGCCGCCGGTCGGTCTCGCTGAGCCCATCTTCCATCCACCGGGCAGCGCTCAAAATTTTCCATGAATATCCACCCAAAAGATAAATTGCTTGTTTTTCGTATAACGATAATAGTGGGAGAAATGCCGGAGCATCCGCCTTCGGATAGCCTTATAGTCCGCCCATTCTCCTGCCAGTTGCGTTCCAAACGGACCGGACACGGTCCCGGCCCCGGGTAACCCGCGCCGACTAAGCCATAACCGGTTATTGTATCGGGGTGTGGGCCGGCCTACCCATCGTTCGAGCTTCGTTCTTGCCCGGACCGGCCATCGTTGAAGCCGGTTGTAATGCCCGGAGTCCGTCAACACCTGGAGGCTCTCCTGATCGACCAGCTTGAATTGCCGGTATCCCTGTGCCGCCAGCGCATCAAGGACCTCACACAACAACCCTTCATCCTGGCTGATCTGTCCGATCGGCTGCCCCGTACTTTCGCAGGAGATATAAGCGGGCCGCCTATCACAACCGGACATTCCACTGACCGCCGCCGCATCGCAACCTTCGATATCGATCTTGCAGTACCAGGGCAATCCATATTCGCTAAACAGCGAACAGAGGCTCCGGCCCTTGACCGCTATTTGCCCCGTCACCGGCCCCGCTCTTTCCGCCATAGATTGTATCAGTGAGCTTTCCGTGTTGTCCTTACTAATGTAAAATCCTACCTCATCCCGGTCTTCTGCCATAACGGCCGCATTGACTACCGTCACCCGCCCGCCGGCAATTTCACCAGCGAACCGGTCCCGAAGGCCACCCGCCAAAACGGGATCGGCCTCGATCGCCACTACGGAACAACCCAATGCAAGATAATAGGCCGTATCTACTCCATCATTGGCCCCTATATCATAGATTAGTTTACCGCCATTACTCATAGTGAGCCAGTTGTTATTTCAGGGACCGGATAATGGTCATAAACTCCGCAGCCTGCAGCGATGCGCCACCGACCAGCCCGCCGTCGACATCGGGACAATGAAATATCTCGCGTGCATTGCCCGCTTTTACGCTTCCGCCGTACAGGATCGGGATAAGGTCCGCTGTCGGCTTGCCATATTTGATCGCGAGCACCGCCCGGATATGCGCATGCATCTCCTGAGCCTGAGCGGAAGTAGCGGTCTTGCCCGTGCCGATCGCCCAGATAGGTTCGTAGGCAATAACGATCTGACGGAGTTGCAACTCGCTCAAATGAAAAAGCGCCTCCCGAAGCTGCGTTTCCACAAACCCATTCTGCGCGCCGACTTCCCGGATGCTGAGCGGCTCCCCGCAGCAGAAAATAGGCGTGATCCCGGCCTCAAGGCAAAGTTCGACCTTCCGGGCAAGCGTTTGGTCCTGCTCGCCGAAGTATTCCCTTCGTTCACTATGCCCGATCACACAGTATTTGACATCGATCGACCGCAGCATCTCCGTGGATACCTCCCCGGTATATGCGCCCGACTTTTTATCCGAACAATTCTGGGCGGCGGCGAAATAATTGGTCCTGGCAGCCAGTCGCTCGTATGCCATCACCAGATAAGGAAAGGGAACCGCAAAGACCGCATGCTGGTGAGCTGAAAGAACGATATTTTCGTTTACAATCGCGTCTAGTAATTCCTGTCCCTGCCCGTATGTCAGGTTCATCTTCCAGTTAGCAGCGGCAATTTGATGTCTCATGAATGAAGTTATTTGTTTCGGTCAAAAATATGTTTTAAAGCATTTATTTCTTCCCCCCCTACATCCCTATTCTTCAATTTCTTCCAGCTGGCTATATCCCGTATTGCCTTGTCCCATTCATACCTGATCCGCCCATCCTGCCCCCAGCTGAAATCGGGGATATACTTGGGTGGGTTCCCCTCGCCAAAGATATTGCAGGAGATACCCGTCATGGTTCCGGTATCGAAAGCCGTGTTGATCGCAGACCGGGAATAGTCGCCCATCAGCAGTCCACATTTCAGGCCGGCAGGGAGAAATGCGCCCGAGGCAGGATGATAGACCCGGATGATACCAGCGTTGTTCTTAAGGTTGGAAGCTGATGTCCCGGCCCCCAGATTGCACCATTCGCCGATCACTGCATCCCCCAGGTAACCATCGTGCCCCTTGTTGGAATAGCTGAGGAAAACAACATTCTTTATCTCCCCTCCCGCCGTGCAATAAGGCCCGAGGGTGGTGGCGCCATAGATCTTTGCTCCCATCTTGACCACCGCTCCTTCGCAACAGGCAAAAGGCCCGCGGATAAGCGCGCCTTCCATGATCTCGGCGTTGTGCCCGATATAGATCGGTCCCGTGGAAGCATTCAGGAAACAATGCGAAAGCCGGGCCCCCTCTTCAATAAAAATATTTTCCGCCGCCACCGTCCGAACCGAACCCGGGATCGCCGCACTCTGCCTCCCCGACGTAACCAGATCGAAGTCATCCACCAACGCCTCTGCATTATGCTGAAAAAGATGCCAGGGATAACGGATCAGCCGCCCATGTACGATGAGCCGGTCAATGGATTCCTGCGTAAGCGGCCCGCGTCTGAGCTCCTCACGGATCAAGGCCGCCAGCGCTCGCGTCGGCAGGAGGTTGGCCGCCAGCATGGGCGCGGCCGACAACGGCCCAACGGAGAACATCCCCCCGCCAAGCAACCGCTCCCATTTTTCGCGAAAGGTCAGGATGCCCATGCGCAGATCGAGCACCGACCGCAGCGCCGTAAAAGGCAGCAGATCGCCCGCACACGAAATATCTTCCAATAAAAGCATGAGGACCAAAACTAACTAAATTCAACCATCCGCCGCCCCCGCATAAAAAAATTCCCCTCCGTACAGAGGGGAAATAAGTTGTGTGACCTGGACAGCTACGGACAAAAAAAATCCGCCTATTTCGTCTTCTTCTCGTAGCGTTTCTTGAACTTGTCAATCCTTCCGGCCGTATCCACCAGCATGTTCTTACCCGTGAAGAAGGGATGGGAAGTATTGGAAATTTCCAATTTGATGAGGGGATATTCGTTGCCGTCTTCATACTTGATCGTCTCACGGGACTGAGCAGTTGACTTGCTCAGGAAGGTAACCCCATTGCTCATATCCTTGAAGACAACGAACCGATAACCTTTAGGATGGGTATCTTTTTTCATAATTTGTTCTGTTTGAGGTTGTACGGATTTGGCCGTACGGTTTTTTTTGACTTAGAGTTGGCAAAAGTAGGTATTCTGATCGGACTTCGCAAATAAAATTGCCTTTCAGCCCCTCCCCTAACTCCGCATATTCACAAATTGTAGCGCGATCCCCAGGTTGGCCCCGTTGCAAAGCTTTATTACCGCCTGCAAATCATCGATCTTCTTCCCCGTTACCCGGATCAGGTCATCCATGATCTGGACCTGGACCTTCAAGCCGGAATCCTTTATCAGCTTGGTGACCTTTTTGGCATCTTCCTGTTTTAGCCCGTTACGCACCGGGACCTCCTGCTTTGTTACTTTTCCACTCTGAAAAGGCTCCTTTCCCAGGTCGAACGCCAGCGGATCCAGCCCCTGCTTCATCGATCTGCTGATCAGCACATCGACGATCTGCTTCAGCTTCATATCGCTCTCCGCCTCGAGTTCGATCTTCATATCCTTTTTGTTCAGGTCTATCTTCACCGGCGAATTCGAAAAGTCAAACCGGTTAGTGATCTCCTTCTTCGTGACATTAACGGCATTATCGAGGGCCTGCGGGTCTACCTTGCTGACGATATCAAACGATGGCATATAGTTGGAGTTGTCCCCAAATTTATGCCTTTCCGATTAATTCCCATTCCCCCCGCTCTTCACCCGGCTTTGTTCATCGCCTGCCCCGCCATTCCGCCGTCCGCTATTCGACACCCCCTTTAACGGCTTACCGAAATTCAAGGTAAAGGTCATCGCTACCTGCCTGCTGTCCCGCCGATTGTGGAAGGTCGCATCGGTTTCCTGGAAATTGATGTAGCCATGTACCTGATTCGTATACAGGAAGTCCCGCACCGAAAACTTCAGACTGCCCTTGTCCTTGAGGATCTTTTTCGACACGGCAACCGTTCCCTGGCCGAGCGGATCAACGATCACCTGGCCCTCGACCCCCTTTGTCCGGTAGAATCCGGAAAGCTCGCCGGACCAGCCATGCTTGAAATTGAACTGGTTAACAAGGTTCAACAACAAGGTTGTGGCGCTAACATCGATATTGGAGCCATACAGCATGCCGGTGAACTTATTATAGTTGAGATTACTGTAAAGGATTGCCATCCACCACTTAGCTACAGGGATCTGGGCACTGACCGCTATCCCCGCATTCTGCCGGCTGCCGATATTGCCATTGCGCACGATGGTTGCCTGCCCTAACTGCTGAAACGTTTCTGTAAAGAAATTGACCGTATAACTGTAATTCAGCGTGGTCGTCAGCCAATGCTTGTACGTGTGCGACAACTCTACATTATTCGTATACTGCGGCTGAAGATAAGGATTGCCGGCCTGGTAGGTATACTGGTCGAGAAAGAACAGGAATGGATTCAGATCCTGGTACGCGGGACGGTCGATCCGGCGCCCGTAATTCAGCGTAAACGTGTTCTTATCATTCACATCATAAGTCACGTAAAGGGTGGGGAACAAATTGAGATAGCTCCGGGAAAAGGAAGAATCATTATTGATTACCGTAAGCCCGTTGCCTAGCTGATGGCCATAATAATTGGTGTTTTCCGCCCTCAATCCCGCCTGTACCGTCCATTTCTTCCCATATTGCTTCGTCATCGTCACATAAGCCGCATTGATATTCTCCCGATAGATGAATGCATTCGTCTTGGTCGTATCCACATCCGCCTTGCCGCTCACCACGTCGAAGTAGTCTGCCGTATTATTGGTATTGACATAGCTGAGCTTGAGGCCCGTTTCCAACTTATAACCCTTTGCCAGCGGCCGGGTATAATCGGTCTTGAACGTATATATATTGATGGTGCTGGGAAGATGACCGGTCAGGATGGACTGATCCAGCAAATCCTTGTTAGGCGAAAACGTCTGGTTATTGAAATATTGATCGCTTACCGATGAATACCGGACATAGTCGAGGTCGGCCGACAGCTCACGCCCTGCCGAATCATAGGTATGCCGGAAATTCAGGTTCGCCGATCCGTTCTTCCACGACGTGTTGTTGGTATTGGGCGAATAGACCAACGAGTCAACGACATAATTTGGGTTCAACAGCTGAATATTGCTGCCCGAGTTGTCCATCTCTTTGTTCATAAACCCACTGACTACAAAACCAACCGTCGTTTTCGATGTCACATAATAGTCCATTCCTAACTTGAGATTGCCCTCAGGGTTGATGAAATGCATGGAGGTCGTCTGCTGAAAGATCGAGTTTACCGTGTGCGCCGCATTGGTATCCAGATATTTCCGTTGGATATTCAACACCTGGAACCCTTCCCAGTGTGAATAACCGGCATTCAGGAAGAAATTGAACTTCCCCGTGCGATAATTCAGGTTCAGGCTCGCACTGGGCTTCGGATATACTCCCTGAACCTGGGTCAGGTTGATATTCCCGTTAAATCCCTTCAATTTGTTCTTTTTCGTCTTGATATTGATGATCCCCGAATTCCCTGCCGCATCATATTTGGCCGAAGGATTGGTCATCAGCTCGATCTGATCGATCGCGGAAGCGGGCAAACTCTTCAGATAATCAGCCAGTTGAGTAGCAGATAAATAGGTTGGCTTACCATCGATCATCACTGTCACCCCCTGCTTGCCCTTCAGGCTGATATTGTCATCCTTGTCTAAAGTCACTCCGGGCGCCTTTTCCAGAACATCCATGGCGGTACTGCCGGCGTTGGACGGCGATGCGTCTACATTAATGATTGTTTTATCGGCTTTTTGCTCGATCGGCGGCCGCTTGCCGACCACGGATACGGCCGTGAGATTGCTGCTGGACCCGGTCAAAACCATTGGCGGCAGGACCCGGGCATTCTGTCCGGTAACTTCCACCGGCACCGAAAACAGGCGGCTATACCCTACAGAGGACGCCAACACCAGGTATTTTCCATCCGGAACCTCCGAGAAAGCAAAATGCCCCGCCTTATTGGTTACGGTCTCCTTAATGCGGGACGAGTCATCGGCATGCAGCAGCGCGACAGTAACGGCCTCGAGGGATTGGCCTTTGTCATCCATGATATTACCGGAGATCCGGCCGCCGGAAGGTGAGCCTGGCTCGGATATCCCCCGGACGTTTGGCTGGGCATTTGCAAAAAACCCGGAAAGGGTTAACAGGATAGCAGTTAGTGTGATGGTGCGTCTCATATCATTGTTTTTACGCCGGCCGGCGGCCAGCCATAATCAAGTACTGTTTTTTAATAATTACAATGCAAAGCTCATTACTTTGTATTACATAGTATATTGCTTTGTGTTGAAAGGCCGTTAAACTTGATAACTGGCACTCTCATGTGAATTAAAGTTGCTCGAAATTATCCCGCGGCAGACTCACCGCGAATTTTTGTTGACGATTCCACTGAATTCGGTGACCATCAGGCAACACGTTGGCTGTTTGTCTATCTGACGTAGAAAATGGATAGCAGTTACAGTTTTGTAGGCATAAATGATAAATGGAAAGATAGTTGGAAGGATGGCTGCTGCTGTCGCAATCTTATCCGGCAGAGGCCGCTGCCTCGGTTGAGCCCGGTGGGGCGCCCGTTTTTCGTCGATTCAACGCCACAAGGATCGAAACCCCGGCAATCACCAGGCCGGCGGAGATCAATTCGGCCTGAGTGGGATGCAATCCAAAAATATTATACTGGCTGTTCACCCGGATATGCTCGATGAGAAATCGTTCGACCCCATTCAGGATCAAATACACCGCAAAAAGATTCCCGGGTGTCTTGAGCCGCTTGCGGATCCCCCAAAGGACAAAAAACAATCCCAGGCATACCAGCGTCTCATACACCGGCGTCGGAAACACCGGGATCGGCAGTTGATTGCAATAGTCCGACCCGCTGCATCCCGGGATCCGCGCACCCGCTACTGCCCCAATCACATTGTGCGGGTAAGAATACGCAAAAAGCCAGTTTGGCAAAAAACCCGGCGCTTTGGCCGCAAGGTGCGGTACATGCTCCAATCCGTGGAATTCAGACGCATAAACATTCGCGAATTGCTGCGTAACCCGTTCATAATCCCCTGGTTGAGCCAAAACAGCCTTACCGGTATTCACATCGGTGATATATGCACTGTTGAGAATACCCCAGTCCCCGTCCCCCGATACCTGACAGCCGATCCGCCCTATAGCATAGGCCAGCATCAAACCCGGCGCCGTAGCATCGTTCAATTGCCAGAACCCGATCCCGTGCTTACGCGCATACCACCAGATGGCCAGTGCGGCGCAGATCAGCCCGCCATAAAAGGTCAGCCCGCTAAAGGAGAACAGCGAACCCACCGGATCTCTGACAAAATCATCCCAGGTCTCGAAACTGTTGAAGATCTTGGCGCCGACAAACCCAAATATAAAGGCAAATATCGTAAAGTCCCCTACCCGATCGTGCGGCCAGATCCGGATCGTTTTTTCCTGCGGCTGAGGTAACTTTTGCTTATACTTCTCATACCACTTCAGACCGGCAAATAACAACCCAAGCCCCAATCCAGCCAGCCAGTTGCCCTGACCGCTCAGAATAAAGTCCTGCACCTTGAAATTTGGATCCGGAGAGGTCATAAAGAGCCCTACCAACTTGAAACCCAACACGAACCCAAGTATGAAATTCAGGATCAATTCCCCCGGACTGGCCGGTTTCCCGATAAGGACGACCTCCTCCCTGCTCTGTAACAACCCCTCCCTTTCCTTGCGGATCAATTCCTTGGTGAGAACAATCGCCGCCGCAATAAAGGAAAGCGCCACAAAAAACCCAAAAGAGTTGATAAATCGTAGCCAGGATGGCGCCCAGCCAAATAGATCCGAGAAAGCGTAATAAAGATTGGGATACATAGTTCGCCGCAAACCTACACAAATTCCCGAACAAATAAATAAACCCGGAACGGTAAGATTGAACGACGCTCTGTTTTGAACCTTAACTGTTTAACCGCAACTCCACCCCGATCCGGCACCCCCCGCCAAAATTAATTTTCCACATCATACTAAAAATTGGGCATTCTCGTTCCACACAATTGTTCCACGGGGAACACTTTTCGCTGAAAACCCGCAACCTACCTACATTCCATGAGTTTTCCCCAGCTGTGGACAATCTTGGCGGTAATTCACACCTAAAATAACCAAAACGCGGCGACAATCCCAATCCCCGGCCACAACTGCCACAAAAAAAGCCGTTGCTTCGCAACGGCCAAAGATTCAATGTCAAGCCCCACCCTTTAACAATATTCCTCAAACGCAGCGATCAAATTGTGCGCGATCAGCTGCGCCGGACGACCTTCGATCTGGTGCCGCTCGATCATATGCACCAACTTGCCATCCTTGAACAAGGCGATCGACGGCGAAGAAGGAGGAAAGGGCAGCAAACGCTCGCGGATAGTCCCCACCGCCTCCATATCGAACCCCGCAAAACTCGTCGTCAAAAAGTCGGGCTTCTTTTTCCCATTCGCCACCGCCATCAATACGCCCGGCCGCGCCGAACCGGCCGAACAACCACAAACCGAATTTACCATGACCAGCGTAGTGCCCGGCCTGGATAACTGGTCAATTACTTCTTCGGAGGTCAGCAATTCCTGGAATCCGTTGTCCGTCAGCTCCTCCTTCATGGGTAATACTATTTCCTCTGGATACATTTTTTATGTGTTTTTGATTAAAACAACATAAAGGTACGACAAAAGTTGTCTTTTCGCCTTCCGTGAAATATTGGCATACGCGCGCAATAAAACCTGCTGTTCTGTCATCATACAACACCCAGGGCAGCCAGATCGGCCTGAAATCCGCTGTTATGACCCGATGGTATGTCGTTTGATCTTTCCCCAGCGTAAAACAAAATTACCAAACGCAAATATCAATCGTATGACACTCGTAAAAGTTAACAACAACGGACATCGGAGCCTTTCGCACTTTGTCGATGAGTTCTTCCAGGGTTTCCCGGCAAAAGACGAAAGCTTTAACTTTCCTCCCGTCAATATCCATGAAACCACTGACGCTTACCACCTGGAACTCAGCGCCCCCGGCCGTACAAAAGAGGACTTCAAATTGTCTCTCGACAATGGCCAGTTGACCATCACTTTCGAAAAGAAGGAACAGGCCTCTGCTGAAGAGTACAAAACGATCCGCAAAGAATTCTCCTTCCGCAGCTTCAAACGCAGCTTCAACCTTGACGATCGGATAGATACCAACGGTATCCAGGCCAAATATGAAAATGGCGTGTTGAAACTGTTGCTTCCGAAAAAGGAACAAGTAAAGGAAACGGTAAAACAGATCTCCATCCAGTAACCCTATTCCCGCGCGTAGCGCGATATCGCGAACCGCACCCTTGGAGCCGGCCTCGTCTCATTGATGAGCCGGCTTCTTTTTTTGACTTTTTTAGGATTGATTGTTTTAATTTCGCGATTCTAACCCATGTAATCCAATCACACATGATGAAACCTTTGCTAAGGCTAGGGCTATTGTTTTTGGCAGTTGTATTCAGTTTAGAACCCGGGTTTGCTCAAATTCCTTCTTTCCATGCGCCAATGCAATTGCAGGACACCACCGTCAAAACCGACGATACCCTGCGCATCCGCAACCTGAATCCCTATTTCTCCCTCCACGTCGACTCCAGTCTCAGCTATCAGTTGGAGATCAACCGGGACCCCAGCCGCTATTTCTTTTTTATGAAGGATGCCCCTGTCGGAATGAGAGTAAAAGAGAACGGCCTCATTACGTTCCGGGCCGATAAATCTTATTTCCTCTCCGGCAGACTAAAATACGACGTTCAATATAAGGTGAAGATCGGTGTGCAAAACCTCGATAACCCTAAGGAACGTGTCGACACTTCCTTTACCATCCAGTTCTTTACCACCGACGTCATCCCCTCCCGGGTCAAACCCACCGTCAGCAGCCTGCTCTCTATCGATGAAGGAGACACGATCAACTTCCAGGTCCAATGCGAGAGCGGTACCTATCCCATCGAATCCATCAATTTCTATTCGAATGTTCCGATCCGCGGGAATACCGTCGTAAAACAATGCGGTGACCTCTTCACCTGGTCGCCTCCCTTTGATTTCGCAAAAGAGACCGACTCCGGAAAGACAAAACTCCTGATCCTCTATTTCGTCGGAACAAATAAAATGTTCCAACGCGATACCGCAGTCGTGAAGATCTATGTCCGGGACGCCCTCAACTATCCCTATGCAAAAGACGACTATAACCAGACCCTGCAAAATATCCGGCTCTATATGCTCCGGTTGAAATACGCTTTCTTTCAGCTGGATAAAAAGGTCAAGCACACCAAAAATACCCGTCAGGACTTCGATATTACCGCTGCCGCCACAGGCCTCGGCGGAACCATCGCCACCGCCAGCAATGCCACGACTACCGGCGAGATCCTGCCGAGTGTCGGCGTAGCCATGGTCCCGGTGAAAGAGACCACCGCACCACCCCTGACCGCCGAACAAAACCAGGCGACCCTTGTCCGCGCAGCCGTCAAACGCCTGGATTATATCATCCACGACAATACCCTTGTCAATGAAAAAGATCCCGACATCGTGAAGAAGACCACCAGCTTAAAGACGGAATTGAAGCAGACCCAGATCCAGCTCCTCGATATCCCGCTGGAAGAAACGGTTAACATGACGGAGGAACAACTGAACGCCTATTTCGATAGCCCTAAAGTCAATAAGAAATACCGGATGAGGCATTAACGCCCACGCCCGCCTTTTGCGGAAGCGGAGCCTACATGTACCCCAATATCTTGAGCATGCTCTGCGCCGTCTGTTCCTTCGCATGCAACCAATCCGTCAGTTTCCCATTCTTATCGTGCCCCACGATCACATGCTTCGGCGAAGGGATCAGACAGTGCTTGATGCCCCCATACCCGCTGATCTGATCCTGGTAAGCGCCGGTATGAAAGAATCCCACATATAACGGCTCGCCATTGACGATCTTGGGCAGGAAGACCTCATTGATATGCTCCTCCGAGTCATAGTAGTCATGACTGTCACACGTGATACCTCCGAGGACAACCCGCTGATATTCCACATCCCATTTATTGATCGGCAACATCAGGAACCGTTCTCCGATCCCCCAGGTGTCAGGCAACGTCGTGATAAAAGATGAATCGATCATGTACCAGATCTCCCGGTCATTCTGCATCTTCTGACCGATCACGCTATATATATGCGCCATGCTCTCCCCAACCGTATAACTGCCGAATTCGGTAAAAATATGCGGTACCGGCACATTGTTCCGCTTGCAAGCCTTCTTGATATTGTGGACGATCTCATTGATCATGAATTGATAGTCATACTCGACGCCCAGCGAATGCTTGATCGGGAACCCGCCGCCGATATTAATGGAATCCAGCTCCGGGCAGATCTTCCGCAACTGACAATACAGGTTGATCACTTTATTCAGTTCGCTCCAATAGTAGATATCGTCCTTGATACCCTTATTGAGAAAGATATGCAGCATCTTAAGCTGAAAGCGGTCCTCATTGCCTTCAATTTTGTCGACATAAAACTCGAGCACATCGCGCGGGCGGAAGCCGAGCCTGGAGGTGTAAAACGGAAACGTCGGCTCCTCCTCTGCCGCCACCCGGATCCCCAGCTTGAACGGCACCTTGACGGATCGTTTGTACTGCTGCAGTTCATCTTTATTATCCAGGATCGGGATCACATTCTTGAAACCCGCATTCAGCAGGGAAGCGATCCGGCTCGTATACGTCTTTTGCTTGAACCCGTTACAGATGATAAAAGTATCCTTCGTGATCTTTTTGCGCGCATAGAGCTTTTTGATGATCTCTATGTCGTACGCATAGGAAGTCTCCAGGTGAATATCGTTTTTCAGCGCCTCCTCTACGATAAAGGAAAAATGCGAGCTCTTCGTGCAGTAACAATAAAAATATTTGCCTTCATAGCGATGCTTCTTGATCGCGGCGGCAAACATCTTCTTTGCTTTGTTGATCTGCATTCCGATCTTGGGCAGATAGGTGAGCTTCATCGGAGTGCCGTACTTGTCGATCAGTGCCTTCAGATCGAGCCCGTTAAATTGGAGATAAGAGTCCCTGACATCGAAACCTTCCTGCGGGAAGTTGAACGTTTGCTTCACCAGATCGGTGTACGTATTATTCTGCTGATCCAGTTTACCTGAATTTAATGGTTTATAATGGGACCAAAAGTAATAAAAAAACAAGAACGCCCCCGACCGGGGGCGTTCTTATGTAGATTTTTAAAATTATTTCACCGAAGCAACCAGCTTTTTAAAAGTCTCCGGCTCATTCATGGCCAGATCAGCCAGCACCTTCCGGTCAAGACCGATCCCCTTCTGGCTGAGCTTGTGGATAAAAGCCGAATACGTCAGCCCCTCCGCGCGAACGGCCGCGTTGATACGGGCGATCCAAAGCGTGCGGTACTCCCTTTTCTTCAATTTCCGTCCCACATAACGATACTGAAGCCCCTTCTCCAGGACGTTTTTGGCGACGGTATATACATTTTTACGCTTGCCGTAGAATCCCTTTGCCTCTTTCAGGATGCGCTTCCGGCGAGCCCGGGAAGCAACGGCGTTAACAGAACGTGGCATATCTTACTAATTTGAATAGTTTAGGAAAAATTATTTCAACCTCAGCAGGCGTTTGACAAAATCCAGATTGGCGTGCGAAACCTCGCCTTTCTTACGCATAAGGCGCTTGCGCTTTTTGGATTTCTTAGTAAGAATGTGACGCTTGAACGCTTTTTGGTGGGTGATCTTGCCGGT
>DASZJO010000050.1:0-17006 GCA_035948015.1 Puia sp. | reverse complement strand
CTTTTGGCATCCGTAGTGTCAATACTTTGAAAGTATGGTACGAGGTCCGGTTCTATCCAAGTTATCAGATCATAAAGGACGCCCCTAATAGCCATAGCATAAGTACAATCAATATTATTTCCGCTAAAGCAGAGTGGTTCGCAATGATTCATTCGGTTCCTGAAATTCTTTACGTCTTCTAATTTGCGGTGGATGGTCGCCCTGTTGTCAATGGCTGGTTTATGTGGAAAGACATGAAGCGATTGCCCTGAAACCAATGTATAATGGTGGGGCAGAAAAAAGGCTACCCAAAAGCCAAAGGTTTGGTCCGAAATGATCTTCCCCGCTGTTATGGGGATATTTTTACGAATTAAATTGCTTTCTGTTTTCTGAACGCATGTTCTCAAAAAGAAGTGAGACGGAGCAAGCGAAGAATCGCTCATGAAGCCTCTTTTCTGGTTCACGATCCAGTCAGGATCTGAAAAATGAGTGGTTAAAACCGAATTCAAACCGTTTCTCAAGACGACTTCAAATAGGCTCATGATTGGATGGAAGGCCTGCGCCAGTCGGATATTTGCCGCATAGAGCCTCTTGGCTCTGAGGTTATTGTTACTTGTGGCTAAGAGGTATCGATTAAAACGTTGTATGGATAAGTATTTGTTTCTTAAAGCTGTTTTCATTTTTCAATTTCGCAAATTTGTTTTTCAATTTCGGGAAAATATTTCCTAACTTTGAGAAAGAATTATCCAGGCTTGGTAAAGCCTCTTTCCTTCGTGGAAACGTAACCAGGTAACGAATAAAGGGCTCACCGAGTGGGCCCTTTTTGTTTCAATAACTTTCCGATGGAGATTATTTAATGATAATCGTCGCGATCGAATGCGCGAGGCTTTCGGTCGTGGCGGCTTTCCCTTTCCACATAAGGTGATATGGCAGCGGTTGATCGGTCGTATTCATGACGATAACGACGATGCTGCCGTCGGGGTTGAGGAAGCCGGTGCTTTGAAGGGCAGGCCGGTTCGTGGATACGGCGATCCGTTTGGCGCCGGGTTTTACGAATTTGGAGAAATGCCCAATATAGTAGTACGCATTCGTGTAGATCAGCTGGCCGGTACGGGTGTCGGCATGCACGGGCGCAAAACAAAAATTACCGACATGGTTCGGGCCGCCGTGCTCATCCAGCAGGATATTCCAATCGGTCCAGCCTACGGCGCCGCTGTTGAAGTCGTTGAGCATCGAGTAGCCATAGCGTTCGCCGAGTGACCAGCTGCCGAGGCTGTCGAAATTGAAATTTTCCTTGCAGCCTTCTGTGAAGATCAGGTTGGTCTTCGGGAAGGCGCGGTACACGAGTTTGAGGTTGTCGAATTGCATGGGGTTGCCGGTCCAGGTCTCATACCAGTGAAAGCCGATGCCCCAGACGTATTTTGCAGCGTTAGGATCTTCAAGGATAGTGCTCGCGCGTTGGTAGATAAGATCGCGGTTGTGGTCCCAGGCAATCAGCTTTTTCCCGCTCATCCCGGCTTTTTCCAGCGTTGGCCCGAGGTAATTCTTGATAAAGTCCCGTTCGTCTTCGGCAGTATAGATACAGGATTCCCAGCGTTGTTTGGCCATAGGTTCGTTTTGCACGGAGAGGCCCCAAATCGGGATCCCTTTTGCCTCATAGGTCTTGATAAACTTGATATAGAAATTGGCCCAGGCCTGGTCGAATTCCGGTTTCAATTTGCCGCCACCGGTGACGTTATTGTTGTCTTTCATCCAGGCGGGCGGGCTCCAGGGGGATGCGTATAAATGCAGGTGACCGCCGGCAGCGGCGATTGCCTGCTTGATCAGCGGAATTCGGAATTGCTCGTCATGGGCGACGCTGAAGGTCTTCAGGGTCGGGTCGTTATCCGCGACGTAGCTATAGGTATCACTTGAAAAATCGCTGCTTTGGATATTCGTACGAGCAAGCGTATATCCGATCCCCTGCTTTGGATCGTAGTAGGCGGTGAGCAGTTCCTGTTGTTTGTCCTTCGGCAATTTTGCGAAGGTCTCCGCCGAAGCGTCCGTCAGGGCGCCGCCGATCCCGATATAGGATTGGAAGGTTGCCGCAGGGTCGACCAGCACGAAGGGCTCGGTTTCCATCGGCTGGGGCCAGGGAGAGAAATTGAGTTGGCCGTTCTGCGAAAGGTGAAGCTGGGTGTTGGCGGCAGTCGTGTAGATCGTCGCGGTCTTTTGCTGGCCGAGGGTAGTTAGTCCCAGGAGAACGGCCAGAACGGAGAGGCTTGTTTTTTGGTGCATGGGTTTTATACGTTAGAGTGTGCAATTCGCATGATAGTCGACGAGCCGGATTGGTTCCGCTTCGATGCTGTAATCTTCATAAATGACGGCAATCTTGCCGAGGAGGTCGCGTACGGCGTCAGGATCGGGCAGCTGAACGAGCTGCTGGAGGTTAGCCCGGATATCCGGTAATCCTTTCAGATATTGGGCGTAGCGGCCGCGCATCTCCCAAAGACCCTGGCGCGGACCGTTCCACGCCAGCGCGCCGTCGAGGTGTTGAAGGCAGACAGCGACCCGTTCGCCGACGGTGGGCGGCGGCAGGTATTCGCCGGTGTTGAGATAGTGCCGGATCTCGCGGAAGATCCAGGGATAGCCGATCGCCGCGCGGCCGATCATGATGCCGTCGACGCCATAGCGGTCCTTGTATAAAGCGGCCTTTTCGGGGCTGTCGATATCGCCGTTGCCGAAGATGGGAATATGGATCCGGGGATTGTTTTTCACCCGCCCGATGAGCGTCCAATCCGCCGTTCCCTTATAGAGCTGGCAGCGAGTCCGCCCGTGGATGGTAAGGGCTTGAATGCCGCAATCCTGGAGCCGTTCGGCGATGGTCTCGATATTCTTGTTGTCTTCATCCCAGCCCAGCCTGGTCTTGACGGTTACGGGAAGCTGGGTGGCCCGGACACAGGCCGAGGTCAGCCGGATCATCCGGTCGGGGTCTTTGAGCACGCCCGCGCCGGCGCCGCGACCCACCACTCCTTTCACCGGGCAGCCGAAGTTGATGTCGAGCAGGTCGGGTTGAGTGGCTTCGACGATGGCAGCCGCTTTGGAAAGACTCTCTTCATCGCCGCCATAGAGCTGGATGCCCACGGGGCGTTCGGCAGCATAGATATCGAGCTTGCGGCGGCTGCTTGCGGTGCCATTGAGCAGGCCTTCACTGGAGATAAATTCCGTATAGGTCAGGTCGGCGCCGAGTGCGCGGCAAACAGCGCGAAAAGGCGGGTCGCTGACGTCTTCCATGGGCGCCAGCATGAGTGGGAAATCGGGTAGAAAAATGGGACCTATCTGGACCAGTTGTCGTTGTATTAAAGATATTAATAATCCAAACCGGGTTGTACAAAGCCCGGTCGGGATAAAATTAAGGCAAAATCCAGTGCCCGGCAATAAAGGAATTCTATGGCCGTTTTAGGTCCGAAGATTTTCCTATTTATAACACTTCAAAATTCCAATTATCTATGAAATTTTCCTGTAATCGCGCCTTTGCTCTGTCCCTTATTTCTTCCGCCTTTTTAGTTGCGTTTGCCAGCTGTTCAAAAAGCAACAATAACAATTCCGGCAGTGGATTCAGCGCTACGGTAAGCGGCACCGCCTGGGCTTCCAATTATCCCACCGGAGGAACCTTTACCAGTTCAAACGGCGAATTTACGGTCGCCGGGCTTCAGATCAAGGGCGGCGACTCGACTGCATTTGGCCTGTTCTTCTTCTCTCCTGTCACGCTCAATCAGGCCATAAACTCCAGCACATCCAGTGTCGACATCCAATATGCAGACGCAAAGACCGGGGTGTTGTACGATGGCGCATCGGTGGGGCATTCGATTGTGACGGTAACGTCCTATGATTCCACGGGTCATAAGGTCGGCGGCACCTTTAGCGGGGTGCTCTACGATACCTCCGGCGATAGCTTAGTCATCGTGAACGGTAAATTCAACACAGCTTTCACTGCGCAATAGAACCTGAAATACATTTTAAGGAAAAGGTCAAACCGCTATGGTTTGACCTTTATTTTTTTTAAAATTTCTTTAGCGAGGAGCTTATCTGCCTATCGTGGAAGACATAAAGAGATACGACAAGAACATGACGAGGCTCAGGAAAGAAACGGCAAGAAGCACGGTTGTGGCAGTCTTGCTCAAGTGGATAGGGTTGTGTTTCATATGACAGATTTTGGTTAAAAAATCAAATCACTCTACCATAAATATATATAAAAAAATCCGTATTTGCAAGAGTGGTAAAGGACAGATTTACTGTCTGTTATCAAAGATGGATGCGCCTTCGGCGCGGATTTTTGCTTTACTTAATGCTTGGAACTCATATAAAACACCAGCGCGCTTCCGTCCATAATTTCCTCATGCGTGATATAATGCCGGGTTAGCGGCTGACCGTTCAAGGTGACCTTCGACACATACACATTCTTTGGTCCCTGGTTGACGGCCCGGATGGTAAAGGTCTTGCCGTTTTCAAGAGTCAGGGTTGCGGCGTCGACGGCGGGACTGCCCAGCGCATACTGGTCGGATCCGGGAGCCACGGGATAGAAGCCAAGGGCTGTAAAAATATACCATGCGCTCATCTGCCCCGTATCATCGTTACCGCCAAGGCCGGCAGGGCCGGTATGGTATTGATTGTCGAGGATCATTCGAACACGCTCCTGGGTCTTCCAGGGCTGGTCCGTCCAGTCATAGAGATAGGCAACATGGTGCGAGGGCTCATTGCCATGGACATAGCCGCCGATGATGCCGTCGCGGGTAATGTCCTCCGTTTCGGCAAAGAACTTATCCGGGAGCGTCATCGTGAAAAGCGAGTCCAGCCGCTGGACAAAGCGTTTCTTTCCGCCCATCAGCGAGATCAGGCCGTCCGGGTCCTCCGGGACATAGAGCGTATAGTTCCAGGCGTTACCCTCTATAAAGCCCTGTCCGTCGGTGCTGAGGACGTCGAAGTTCCTACGGAAAGTCCCATCATTCAGCCGCGGTCGCATATAGCCGATAGAGGGGTCGAAGACATTACGATAGTTAAGTGACCGTTTGATATATTCGTCGTAGCGGTCATTCCGGCCCAACTTTCTTGCCGCCTGAGCGATGCTCCAATCGTCATAGGCGTATTCGAGCGTGGAGGAGACAGAGACCCCGCTGGCTTCGGACGGGATATAACCCTTGTCTATGTAGGCGCCGAGGCCTTCGAAGCTCCGGTGGTTGGAGGTGGCGATACAAGCGTCAAGGGCGCGGTTGGGATCGAAGGGAGTATTGCCTTTTACGATCGCGTCAGCAAGCACGGCGACGCTGTGATAGCCCGACATGCACCAATCTTCATTGGAATAGAACGACCATACCGGCAGCATATGCTCGGGGCTTTGATCATAATGTGCCAGCATCGATCGGATCATGTCCGCGTTGCGGCGGGGCTGCAGGATATTGAACAGCGGATGCAGGGCGCGATGAGTGTCCCAGAGGGAGAAGGTCGTGTAGTTAGTAAATCCGTCCGCCTTATGAATGATCTGGTCGATCCCTTTATAGGAGCCGTCGACATCCATGTAAACGGTCGGGTTGATAAAGGCATGGTAGACGGAGGTATAAAAGTTCACCTTTTCGTCTTCACCGGCGTCAATCCGGACCTTGTTCAGCTCAACGTTCCAGGCGGCCTCACCCTGACGGCGGACCGCGTCAAAGTCCCAGCCTGGCGCTTCCGTGCGGAGATTGAGCAGGGCGCCGTCGGTGCTGACGGAAGACAAGGCAAATTTCAGGATGACCTGCTCCCCGTCTGTGGTATGGAAGTCGAAATGAAGGCGAAGCTGGCGGCCGGCCGCTTCGGGAAAATTGTGGGCCTGATCCCAGTTACCCCAGAAACCGTGGTAAACCTGCCGTTTGGAAAAATTGCGCGCGCCATATTGGGCGAAGGGTTTGGAGAAGGCCATCGCAAAGTAGACTGTCCGGGTCCGGCCCCAGCCGCTGGTCTCGCGGAAGCCGGTTACGAGGGTGTCGTTGACGATCCGGACATAAGACCAGACATTTTTGTCGTCATAGTTGTAGATCCCGCTCACCAGGTCCAGGATGATATGCGCCTGATCGGAAGCGGGGAAGGTATAGCGATGGAACCCAACCCGGGTAGTGGTGGTGAGTTCGGCAAGGATATTATAGTCATCCAGCTTCACTTTATAGTAATCGGCTTCGGCTACTTCGGTGCTGTGGTCAAATGCCGAACGAAAACCGCTTCGGGGCTGGCTTGCCACGCCCGGGTTCATCCGCAATTCGCCGACGGTTGGCATGATCAGGAAGTCGCCGAGGTCGGAATGGCCGGTGCCGCTGAAATGGGTATGGCTGAAGCCGACGATGGTCTTGTCGTCGTATTGGTATCCGGCGCAATACTTATAGACGTCGGGATTATATTTTCCGTCTTTTTCATAGGGGATGGTGTCTGTGTCGGGGCTCAGCTGCACCATGCCGAATGGCGAGGTGGCGCCGGGGTAGGTATGGCCCATCCGCTGGGTACCGATGATGGGATGAACGTAGGGGATAAGGTCCCGGGATTGGGCTTGCGGGGCAGGCGAGGCCGGGGATTGGGCAGTGACTGCGAATGGGAAGCCAAATACGATCAGCGAGATCAGTTTGCGCATTGTCATTATCTTTTGTTCCATTGATAGTCCAGAAGACGGATAAAGTAGCCGCCGACCACGCTGCGGGCCTGGAAGCCGACTTTATGGCCATCGGTAGTTTGATGCCAGTCGGACAGGGGAACGCGGTCGGGACCGTTTTCAATAAAATTATAAATAGGATCCGTAAGAGACTGAAAATCTTCAGGTTTATCAGCCAAATTAGCTGTCCACAAAACCCAGTCGGATTTTGTATAGGTTTTGCGGCTGTCGAGCGGCAGGCCGAAGGGGTTTTGGTGCTTCAGATACCAGGCGATCTCTTTTTGATAAACCTCCGGCGGGAAAAGCCCGAGGTTGAGGAGCTTGTCCCAGACAAGGTTGTATTTCTGGCTCCAGCTGTCCTTTTTATCGAAGGTCAGCGCGTAGTGGTCCCCGGCGTCGGCCATGGTCATCCATTTGGCGGCAAGGGATTTGGCGAGGGCCTGGTATTTGGCGGCGGTGTCGTTTTGGCCCAGCTGCCCTGCCATCCAGCCATAGGCACCGAGGGCCACGATGGCTTTGATGGATAGATTGGCATTGCGGGCGAGGTGGCCGGCGAAGTCGTCGGTGCAAAGCTGGTTGACGGGATCGAAGCCGGAATGTTCGAGGTAATGGGCCCAGATGCTGAGGGTGGACCAATGGCGTTTGGCATAGTCCGCGCTATTCTCGGCGCGAACGATCCCCGCCGTACATAAGATCATGTTCCCGCATTCTTCGACGGGCATGTCTTCACCGTAGGTTTGGCCGTTGGCAAGCGGATAGGTCCCTAGGTCGTGAGCGGCAAAGGGTTTGGTCCAGCGACCGCTTTCCGAGTAATAGAAATTACCGTTGAGCATTCCTTCGAGAAGCCTGGGATTATACAACAGGTAGAGGGGCGCGGACGGATAGGTGACATCCACGGTATTGATGGAGCCGTTGGAGAAGTTCTCTTTACTGAGGAATAAAATCTCTCCCTGCGGACTCATGGTTAGTGAATGTGCGGCGATGCTTTGGCGGTAGGCGGCGACGCAAAGCTGAGCATAGTGATCACCCCCGGCGTCGATTGCGTTTGCGTACAACACCTTATTAAAGGTGTCGCAGCGGGAAAGGATGTGATCGTAGTCGGTGTAGGCTTTGCTTAGCAGACCGGGCATGGTCGGCTTCCCGCCGCCTTCGGGGTGGCTACGCCACCAGGGCTGGAGTTTTTGATGGAAGAATTCGACGGAATAGATCTCGTCGTAGGCAATCAGGGCGAGTTTTTCGACGGGGTCTTCAGCTACGGCCGCTGGCGCGAACCTGGTGTGCAGATAATAATATTGTTGCCCTGTCTGCCCGGGGTACCAGATTCCCTGATCCAATCCTTTCTCGGCCGGTGCTGCTACATAGAGCCACCCCCAATCGATCCGGAGATCGTCTCCTTTCTTTTTCAATACCGGTTGCTCGCGAGACCCTACTTTTAAATAGCTCAACTGAGCGGTGGAACCGGCTGTGTATTTAAGCGGCTGATCCGCCGAATTAGCCGACAGCACGCCCGCAACGTCGAATTCGACCTGTGTGCTGTGTGTGGCGCCGTCATTGCTGCGAAGCCGGAACGACACGTACGAAACCGGTCGTGACAGCAACGAAAGGTCGGTGAGCAATAAAGGTGAAGTGAAGGTCAGGGTAAGGTCCACGCCGCCACAGGCAAACTGATATTTGGTCTGGGTAGCCGAAATGTTTACCCATTGTTGCTCTGCCGGGGCAGCCGTGTCGCCGGATCCGGAATTGCCCATAAAACGATATGGACGGCCGTCTACTGTCAGGTAGCCGAGCAACGGCTGCGGCTTGCCGGTCCAATGGCGGGTGCTGTCGCCGCTGAGGTCGTCTGAAAAGGACCAGACGCTGAAATAAGTATCGTGCGTGATCAGCGGGTAAGCCGGGAGATGACGCAATTGGCCGAAGGCGGGCTGGAATAGGAAGGCGAGCTGGAATAAAAATAAGATCGGGATCGCGCTGTGAATATTTTTTGTCATAGTGTAGTCAGGTAATCCGGGAGGGGCAAATATATCACTTCCACCGACAAATTCCCCCTTCCACCGGCCTTTTCCAGATGGTGCCGGAATATAATTTACCCCGGAAAGGGATTTCGTTAATTTTATGGCCTTATGAGTGAAAAGAATTCGCAAAAAGCAGGGCCGGGTGGTCCGATCGGTGCACCCGGAGGGCCCGGAGGAAAGCCCGGCAAGCCAAAGGGACCGGGCTTGTTCTCGCTGATCAGACCTTACCGCACGCTGGTGTATTCACTGGTCACGCTGACGATCGGCGCAGCCTCTATTCAGCTCATTTTCCCGCATATCAACGGACATGGGATTGACGCGTTCATCCAGGGCAAGCCGATCACCCGATTCGTCTGGCAATTGTTTGCTGCCAGTTGCGGCAGCTTTGTGCTGACGTTCGCGATCAGTTTTGTGCAGACTTTTATTGCCGAAAGGGTTGCGCGGGATCTGCGGACGAAGCTGGCTGACCGCATTTCGCGGCAGGACTATGCCTTTCTGCAGAAGACCAGCTCGGCGCAACTGCTCACCAATCTTACGGCAGATGTCGATTCGATCAAGATCTTCATCTCCCAGGTCGTCGCGACGATCTATTCCTCTATCTTCATCATTCTCGGTGCGAGCTTTTTCCTGCTCCGGATCAAATGGCAGCTGGCCCTTTGGGTGATCGCGATCATCCCGATCATCGGGTTGACGTTCTGGTTCATCCTGAAAAAGGTCCGCGCGCTTTTCAAAGCCAGTCGCGAGGTGATCGACTGGCTCAACAAGGTCATCAACGAGAGCATCCTCGGCGCTGCGCTGATCCGCGTGATCCATTCGCAGCAGCTCGAGTATAAAAAATTCCTTGAAGCAAACGCCAAAGCGTTGGGTCTGGGGATGCGCATCCTGAACCTGTTCGCGTCGCTCATCCCGGTCATTATTTTCACCGCCAATATGGCGACTCTTGCGATCCTCGGGTTTGGCGGGCATTATGTGATACTGGGAACGATGAGCCTGGGTGACTTCACGCAGTTCAACCAATATCTTTCCCAACTCATCTTCCCGATCCTGACGCTCGGGTTCATGAGCAACCTGATCGCGCAGGCGCAGGCATCGTTTGGACGCATCAGCGGCGTACTCAATGCGCCCGAGCCGGTGGACAAGGGTACCATCGTCAAGGAATTGAACGGAGACATCGAGTTGGCCGGCGTCGGGATCAGCTTTGCCGGCAAGGAAGCGCTGAAAGACGTCAGCTTCCGGGTCAAGGGTGGTTCCAAAACAGCCGTTATCGGCCCGACGGCGGCCGGCAAAACCCAGCTGTTATATATGCTGACCGGGCTTACCAAGCCGGACAAGGGTCAGATCCTGCTTGACGGTGAGCCGCTGGACGCCTATAAGAAGGAGGATTTCCACCGGCAGGTCGGGTTCGTCTTCCAGGACAGCATCATCTTTAACATGAGCATCCGCGAGAATATCGCGTTCAGCGACAAGGTCACGGATCAGTCGCTGGAAAAGGCGATTGCGACAGCAGAGCTCAGGGACTTTATCGACGGATTACCTGAGGGACTGGACAGCGTTGTTTCGGAGCGGGGCACTACCCTATCCGGAGGTCAGAAGCAGCGGATCATGCTCGCCCGGGCGCTGGCCATCGAGCCGCGCATCCTGCTGCTGGATGATTTCACTGCAAGGGTCGACACGCAGACCGAGCAGAAGATCCTGGCCAGCGTGCGGCGGAACTACCCGGGGATCACGCTGGTGTCGGTTACCCAGAAGATCGCCGCCATTGAGGACTACGATCAGATCGTCTTATTGATGGAAGGCGAGATGATCGCCAGCGGGACGCATGAGCAGCTCATGAAGACCTGTCCCGAGTATGTACAAATTTATCAATCTCAAAGAAGCACCAGCCATTATGAGCAAGCAGCAGTATAACCTGAACATCCCCGTGGAGGGGCAGCCGAAGAGTGGCACATGGCGGGCGCTCGTTAAATTAGTCCGGCTATTGCCGGAGCAGCGCGGCAGGCTGATGCTGGCCCTGGCCGCGATCATCCTTTACTCGGCGCTCAGCATGGTGCCGCCATACCTGATGGGTTTCACGCTGACTCATGTGTTGAATACGCGGGTGCCCAATACCGGTATCCACTTTCTGGGCTGGACTTTTCTGACCGGCAAGGGGGAATCGCTGGTGTGGACGGTATGCGGCTGGCTGTTTGTGATCTATCTGATCAACCTGGGAGCGGTGTATGGACGTACGTTGCTCATGGGCGGTTTTGGTCAAAGCCTGCTTTTCACGCTACGGAACAATATTTTCAATAAGCTGCAGGAGCTCCCGGTGGCCTTCTTTGCGCAAAACAAGGCGGGCGACCTCATCTCGCGGATCAATAACGATACGGATAAGCTCAACCAGTTCTTCAGCCAAAGTCTGATGCAATTCGTCTCCAGCATTTTTATCGTCATCGCATCCGGCGTGGCGCTGGTCTGGGTCAACTGGAGGCTCGGATTGGCGGTGCTGGCGCCGGCGGTGCTCATGTGGGTCTTCAACAAGCTGGTATCGCCCTGGGTGAAGAAGAAGAACGCCATCTATCTGAAAAGCGTTGGCGCGATGAGTGGGGAGATCCAGGAGTCGCTGGGGAATTTCAAGGTTGTGCTCGCCTTCAACCGGCGGGACTATTTCCGCAAGCGGTTCGGGCAGGTCAACAAGGAGAACTATTCGACGGCGATCAGGGCGACGCTATCGAATAATGTTTATACCCCCGTGTATGGCTTCCTCGCGATCATGGGGCAGATGGTCGTCCTGCTGTATGGGGCTTATCTGATCAAACAAGGGGAATTCAGTGCGCCGTTTTTTGTAAGCTTCTTTATCTATACTCAGACTTTTTACGACCCGTTGCGGCAGCTCGCGGCGCTCTGGTCGGGTTTCCAAACAGCGGTGGCGGGTTGGGACCGCATCTCGCGTATCCTCTCGCTGGAATCGGATCTCGTGACCGTACCGGAGGAAGAGGTAACGGTGATCGGTGGCGGGTTAACCGTGGTCCCGGCAGAGGGCAATGGATCGGCGGCTGCCCACGGAGCGGGCGGCATCTCGGCCAGGACACCGGCGCTGATCGAGTTCAGGAGCGTAACGTTCGCGTATCCCAGCGGCGCAGCTGTCCTGCAGCACAATAGTTTCCGCATGGAGAAAGGCAAGACCTATGCGCTGGTCGGGCCCACGGGCGGCGGCAAGACGACGACGGCTTCCTTGCTGGCGCGGTTATACGATCCGACCGAAGGGGCAGTGCTGCTACACGGGAAGGACATCCGGACCTTTACTCCCGGGGAGAGGGCCCGGAAGATCGGGTTCATCTTGCAGGACCCTATTCTCTTTACCGGCACGGTGAGGGACAATATCCTCTACGGGAATGCCGCGTATAAAGATTTTTCGAATGAAGAGCTGACGGCGGTGCTCCATGACTCGGGGCTGGACATGCTGCTCATGCGGTTCGATGAGGGGCTCGACACTAAGGTGGTGTTGGGCGGCGAGGGTATCAGCCTGGGACAGAAGCAGCTCATCGCCTTTATCCGCGCCGTGCTCCGCAACCCGGAACTGCTTATCCTGGATGAGGCGACCGCCAATATCGATACGGTTACGGAGAAGATGCTGGAGGATATTCTAAGGCGTTTGCCGGATACGACGACGCGGGTGATCATCGCACACCGGCTGAATACGATCGAGAATGCAGATGAGATCTTTTTTGTGAATGCGGGCCAGATCGTTCGGGCGGGAAGTCTGGAGCAGGCGATGGATCTCTTGTTACAGGGGAAAAGGGTAAGTTAGGCCACGCTTTCGGGAGCCGACGGGGCCTTTCGCTTCAGAATTTAATCAGAATGGGGTTCTACTTTGGTCGATCAAATCCTAAAAAATGAATCATCGTCTTCTTTTTTCTATGTTATCGTGTCTCCTCATGCAGGTGGCAGGGGCACAGAACAGCGGCTTCCATGTGACAAAAACATTCAAGATCGGCAGTCCCGGCGGCTGGGACTATATCTCGGCCGGACCCGACGGCAAGATCTATGTCTCGCATGGCACCCAGGTAAATATCCTGGATGCGAAAACGGGAGATTCGGTCGGGGTGATCCCCAATACGACCGGGGTGCATGGGATCGCGTTTGCCAACGGTAAGGGATATACCAGCAATGGCCGGTTGAATACCGTAACGGTCTTCGATCTGAAGACGGCGGCTGTCCTGTCCCAGATCAAAACCGGACAAAACCCGGATGCGATCATGTACGACCCTTATACAAACCTGGTGATCACCTGCAATGGCCGGAGCCATAATCTCACCCTGATCGACGCGGCGAGCGGCCAGGTTAAAGACTCGATCGCATTGGATGGCAAGCCTGAAACGGCGGTGTCGGATGAGGCCGGCAAGCTCTATGTGAATATCGAGGATAAGAACAAGATCAGCTGTGTCGATCTGGGCACCAAGACCGTCACTGCCAGTTGGCCGCTTGGCGCAGAAGGGCCGACGGGCCTGGCGATCGACGTCAAGACGAAACGACTGTTCGCCGGGTGCGATCAGAAGTTGGTTGTTATGGATGCCACGAATGGGAATGTGGTTGCCACGCTGCCGATCGCGAACGGCTGTGATGGCGTCGGGTTCGATAATGGGTTGAAACTGGTGTTCGCTTCCTGCGGGGAGGGAAAGCTGACAGTCATCAAGGAAGAGTCGGCAAGCAATTTCGCCGTAATCGACAATGTTCCCACCAAGCGGAGTGCGAGGACCTGTGCGGTGAATGAAAAGACGCATGAGGTGTATCTGCCGGCGGCGGATACGGAGCCGGCGGCAGCGGGCGAGCGGCCAAAACAGATACCCGGGACCTTTGGCATTGTCGTGGTGGGGAAATGATTTTTCGGTAAATTGGGTGACATAATCCATATGTCATGCAATCGACCTTAACGGAGGCTGTAAGAGTTGCCGGTAAATACGGTTCAATAGATAATTTTATCGGCGGAAAGTTTGTTCGCGCCGATTCGGAACGCCGTCTGGAGGTGCACTCACCGCTTGATGGCGTTTTACTTGGAGTGATGCCCTGTTCTTCCCGGGTCGATCTGGATGCGGCGGTAGGGGCCGCACAGAAGGCGTTTGTATCCTGGAGCCGGACGCCGATCAAGGAGCGGGTACAGGTATTCTTCCGGTATAAAACATTGTTAGAGCAGCATCTCGACGAACTGGCCGCCCTCATAAGCGAAGAGAATGGCAAAACCCGCGGGGAAGCAATGGCCGAGATCGAGAAATGTATCGAGCTAACGGAGTTTGCCACTTCCCTACCCCAACTCGTCGCCGGCGAAGTACTGGAGGTCAGCAAGGGGGTCGAATGCCGGACCGAAAAGGTGGCATTGGGTGTCGTGGCGTCCATCGTTCCCTTCAATTTCCCGGCGATGGTGCCGAACTGGACTATTCCCAATGCGCTGGCACTCGGGAATTGCATGGTCATCAAACCGTCGGAGAAGGTGCCGCTCACACTGGGGCGGATCGCTTTGCTGTTGCGTGAGGCCGGGTTACCCGACGGGGTTTTTAATATAGTCAACGGCGATAGTGAGATCGTGACCGCAATCTGCGATCATCCGGGTATCGATGCGGTTTCCTTTGTCGGTTCCACGCGGGTAGCGAAACTGATTTACCGGCGGGCGACGCAGGCTTTGAAACGATGTCTCACGCTGGGCGGCGCAAAAAATCATTTACTGGTCCTGCCGGACGCGCAGCCCGAGATGACGGCGCAGAATGTGGCGGCTTCGATGAGCGGGTGCGCAGGTCAGCGTTGTATGGCAGCATCTGCGATGGTAGCGATTGGGAATGTGGATGCGATCATCGAGCGCATTTGTGCGGAAGCGCGAAAGATCGTTCCGGGCCTGAACCTCGGGGCCGTGATCGATGCTACAGCAAAGGGGCGGATCGAGCGGTATATCAATGATGCCGAGGCTCAGGGGGCCAAGGTATTGGTCGATGGGCGGGGATATGTCGTTGAGGGCCGTGAGGGAGGTACCTATGTCGGCCCGACGGTTATCGATCATGTCCGGCCGGGGATGGCCATTGCTACGGAGGAAGTTTTTGGTCCCGTGATCAGTATTATGCGGGTAGGTACGCTGGATGAGGCGATCGCGATCGAGAATGCGAGCCCGTATGGCAACGCGGCGTCGGTATTTACGCAGAACGGGGCCTATGCACGGTACGTCATCGATCGGGCTTCGGCTGGAATGGTGGGGGTGAATGTAGGGGTGCCGGTACCGCGGGAGCCGTTCTCCTTCGGCGGGTGGAATGAGAGCAAGTTCGGCGTCGGGGATATTACGGGGAAAAGTTCGATCGAGTTCTGGACGCGGTTGAAGAAGAGCACCGTGAAATGGAATCCCGAGGCGGGGATCAATTGGATGAGTTAATTATGGCGATTTCGCCGCAATAAGAAAATACAAAAACCTTAGATATGCCCGGAACAACCGCATTATCCGAAACAAAAGAGATTGTTCAGGATAACCTGGACTACACGTTATTCTCCTGGAGCAAGCAAAAGGGGATCGATCCGATCGCGGTGCAACGGGCGGAGGGCGTTTACCTGTATGACTATGACGGAAAGCGGTATCTCGACTTTTCGTCGGGGCTGATGAACGTCAATATCGGCCACGGGCATCCCCGCGTGACGGAGGCAGTGGTGCGGCAAATGCAGGAGGTCAGTTATGTGACGCCGGGTTGCGTCACTCGGGTGCGGGGCGAATTGGGTAAGAAACTGGCGGAGATCACGCCGGGGAACCTTCAAAAGACCTTGTTTACTACCGATGGGGCGAGCTCCATCGACAATGCCATCAAGCTCGCCCGATTGTATACCGGACGGCACAAGATCATAGCCCGGTACCGGGCATTTCACGGGGCATCCTATGGGGCGATGTCAGCGGGCGGCGATCCGCGCAAACTGCCTTCGGATTCGCAGCAGGCCCCAAATTTCGTTCATGTTGAAGATCCGTATTGTTATCGTTGCCCCTGGGGAAAGGAGATCCAAAGCTGTAACCGGGAGTGCGTCCAGCATATCGATCGGGTGATCGAATTCGAAGGGCCGGGCAATATCGCAGCCATCCTGATGGAAGGAGAAAGCGGAAGCTCGGGCTGTATCAAATATCCGCCTGACTACCTGAAGAAGGTGCGCGCGCTTTGTGACAAATACGGCATCCTGCTGATCGCCGATGAGGTCATGAGCGGTTTTGGCCGGACGGGAAAGTGGTTTGCCAGTGAGCTGCATGGGATCGTTCCCGATATGATCGCCACGGCCAAGGGGATTACGGCGGGATATATCCCGCTGGGGGCGGTGATTGTGAGTAACAGGATCGCGGAGTATTTCAATGACCGGGTGTTGTGGCTGGGACTCACCTATTCAGCGCATCCTGTGGCCTGTGCGGCCGGCCTTGAGGTGTTGAAGATCTATGAGGACGAAGGGTTGATCGGGAATGCGGCACAAATGGGAGACTATATCGAGCAGCAGATGGCGACGCTAAAAAAGAAGCACCGCTGTATCGGCGATTTTCGGAATACGGGGTTGCTGGGTTGTATCGAAGTGGTGAAGAACCGGGAGACGCGTGAGCCCATGGCGCCTTTCAACGCCAGGCCGGAAGAGATGCTTGTCATGGGCCAGGTGGCTTCGCGACTGCGGCAGTTGGGGATGTACACTTTCGTGCGGTGGAATTACATTTTTATCGCGCCGCCGCTTTGCATTACGAGGGAGCAGATCGATGAAGGGCTGGCGATCATCAGTGACGCGTTGACGATCGCCGACGGGTATGTAACTGACTGACATGAGAATAACAGGGATTTTTGCGGCTGCCGCCGGCGGCTGGCTTTTGCTGTGTTTTTGCGGGGTGCAGGCGCAGGGGGTGCGACAAACCCAGGAAAATGGGGTGCGCCGCGCGCGGGATTTCGGGGTGCCGTTCGAAGGAACACCGGGAGTTTACAATGCCATTACGGATGTGCCTGGGGTGACGGTTGGCGAGGTGACGCTGATCCGGGGCAACGGACCATTGGTCAAGGGGGAGGGCCCGGTGCGGACGGGGGTAACGGCCATCCTTCCGCGCGGTGCGACGTTTGACCCCGTGTATGCCAACTGGTACACGCTCAATGGCAACGGCGATATGACGGGGACGCACTGGATCACTGAGTCTGGGTTCCTCGAGACGCCGATCCTGATAACGAATACCGGTAGTGTGGGTACGGTCCGGGATGCAGCCTGGCAGTGGATGGATCAGCATCATTACTATACGCCTTTTTACAAGGACTATTGGTATGCGTACCCGGTAGTGGCGGAGACGTACGACGGCATCTTCAATGATATTAACGGGCAGCATGTAACCCGTGCGGATGTTTTTCACG
>DASZJO010000049.1:0-8739 GCA_035948015.1 Puia sp. | reverse complement strand
TGAACCGGTCAGTCCGCGCGGGTCCCGCTAATGGTTCCGTCCCGTTTTACGAGAATGGAAAAGATCGTTGTCCCGTAATGCCTCTCGGTGACATAGAGCGGGTTTCGTTGGTAGTTGTTCCTGGGGGTGTGTTCCAGCACGAACCAACCTTGAGGATTCAACAGAGGTGTCACTCGCTCCGGCAGCTCGTCGATCGTCGCCAAGGCATAGGGAGGGCCGGCAAATATCAGGTCGAATGTGTCCGTGCATTGTTCGATAAACCTGAACACATCCATGCGTATTACTCTAAAGCTTTCCTGCAGACCGAGGGCCGCCGCCGTCTTTTGAATGAAAGCGAACATGACCGGATCCTTCTCCACCACTGTCAGATCGGATACACCGCGGGAGGCAAGCTCGTAGCTGATACTACCGGTACCGCCAAAAAGGTCCAGGGTTTTGAGGGAAGTGAGACTGAGGTTATTTTCAAGAATATTAAAGAGGCCTTCTTTAGCGATATCGGTCGTGGGCCGCGTATTAGGCATTTTGGCCGGAGGGTGGATCTTTCTCCCTCCGAGGTCGCCGCCGATTATGCGCATACCGCGATTTTCAGGATATTGGAAAAATAGTGCAACGGGAGCTCTTTAAGTTCGTCTGTGATCTTGATGCTTTCGTCGATCTCATCGAACTGAAGCCGTAAGAAATATTTATGCAACTCTTCGCTGAGAGCAGACTTTCGGTCGATCAGGCCACCGACGAGCAGCTTGACGTTCTCCTGGCCGAGCCCCAGCAACCGGCTGCAGTTGAGCAGGTGATAAAGGACGTCCTTGGTATCCTGGTATAGAAAAGTTTGTACCAGCTGGACCTTGCCGTTGCGAACCACGAGGGCAACCATCTTGTCCGAATAGAAGATGACCTTGATGCAGTCTTCCGGGTCGGTGCTGTCGAACATTTTGTAACTCTTGAGGAGAAGGCTGTAGTAATGCCAGTATTTTCCAGCTGTAAAACTATTCTGAAGCAGGGTATGCAGATCCGGTGAGATCCGGTAGACGTTGAAGAGCTCCCACCAGGGGATCTTTTCCGTCAGGATCAATCCTTTTTGGAGATTGCCGTGCAGGGTGTCGATGATCTCGCGGTTATTGTCCATCGAAAACAGGGGCTCGGGAACGAGGCTGCTCTCCGGAAAATTGTAGATGACCAGCGTTTCCTTTACGGGGCGTCCGAGCAGGGGATCCGAGCCAAGGATATCCCGGAGAGTGTCCGGCAAGCTATTATCCTTCCCGATCTCAAGCTGGAAATGTTTAACGGTAAGGGGGCTCATGTTCCGCTGGTTGAGCAGCACATAGGTAAACGCATGGGGATTCACCTCCACGAGCAGCCGGGACTGGAGCAGGTCCTCATCCGAGATGGACGAAACTTCGATTTGGAACGCCGGTTTATACATAGTGTCAGATGTGCAATAATACTACAATTCAATGTAAATTGGGCTCCTTTTTAACGCCCATGAGCACGAGCACCAAAACGTACACTGTCGCCATCAGCAACCGGGATATCCTGCGGATGGCCCTCCCGATCAGCCTGGCTATCCTGGTGCCGCAGATCAACTTTATTACGAACAATATCTTTCTTGGCCACCTGGATGAAAGCGGATATGCGTTGTCAACGGCCGGCATTACAGGAGTCTATTATCTTTTGTTCGCAGTCATCGGCCTCGGACTGAATAATGGGCTGCAGGCCTTGATTGCCCGACGGGCCGGCGAGGGGCGGATAGATGAGATCGGCAAGTTGTTTTTTCAGGGGATGATGATCGCTCTGGTCCTTTCGGCAATCGGCATCGTATTCACCTGGACCCTCGCGCCGGTCGTGTTGTCTTATTCCCTGCATTCGGAGGCCGTACGTGTTCAGGCGCTTTCCTTTCTTCGCATCCGCGTCTGGGGTCTCCCCTTCCTATACATCTATCAAATGCGGAATGCCCTCCTCGTGGGCACCAACCAAAGCAGGTTCCTCGTATACGGAACCCTCGCGGAGGCGAGCGTCAATGTCCTGCTTGATTATGGGCTGATCTTCGGTCATTTCGGCCTGCCGATGCTGGGCTTTAACGGGGCGGCGATCTCGTCCATTTGTGCCGAGGCGGCGGGGCTGCTGGTAGTATATGGCGTTATCAATGCCCGCGGGATCGGCCGTGACCTTCAGCTGTATCACCACTGGCGGCCGGACAAGCGGGTTGCGAGGCTGATCCTGACGCAATCCTCACCGCTTGTCTTCCAATATACCATCTCGATCGCGGCGTGGAATTTCTTCTATGTACTCGTGGAGCATCATGGGCGGCAGGCACTGGCGATCAGCAACAGCATGCGCAATATTTTCGGGCTATTCGGGGTCTTTGTCTGGGCCTTCGGCTCCGCGACCAATGCGATGGTCAGCAATATCATCGGGCAGGGGATGGAAAACAGGGTACGCGAGCTGATCGGGAGGATCATGAACTGGAGCCTGGGGATGGCGATATTGATCGCGATATTGCTGAACCTGTTCCCCACGGCCTTTTTGTCGATCTATGGGCAGGATGCGGCATTCACTGTGGCCGCAGTGCCGGTGCTAAGGGTGGTATCGATCGCGCTCATCATGATGTCATTTTCGGTGATCTGGCTCAATGCTGTTACGGGGACGGGCAATACCCGGATCAATTTGTGGATCGAGGTGATCACGATCGTGTTTTATTCCATTTATGTATATCTCGTATTGGAAAAGTGGCACGGTTCGTTGGTGTATGGATGGATGTCGGAGTGGCTTTATTGGGGGTGTATGTTCAGCATGTCCTATATCTATATGCGAAGCGGGAAATGGAAGGGGAAGGTGATCTAGAATTTTTTGTGTAAGGTCATACCCGCTTTCCCCTGGAAGTTGCCGATGGGCGCCTGTAGCTTATAGATCGATAGGATCACCTCCCGGATGAACGGATACTGTTCCCGGATCTTATTAATGATCTCGTCGGCGATCTTTTCCAGCAGCGGTGATGGCTGATGCATCCGTTCCTTCACGATCCCGAACAGATTCACATAGTTGACGATGCTATCCAGTCCGCCGAATGGGTGGGTTTTCTCGTCATAAAGCACGTCGAGGTTCACTTCGAACGTGTTGCCTGTCGCCAGTTCTTCCTTGAATACGCCGTGCCGGCCGGAGAAGATGAGTTTATGCAATTGAACGGTGACCATATTTTGACGTTGAAGCCAGTGTTTTGGTGATTGGTTATGCGAATCCTTTTGCCGAAAGATATCGTTCCGCATCGAGTGCAGCCATACAGCCGCTACCTGCAGCGGTGACCGCCTGGCGGTAAATTTTATCCTGCACGTCGCCCGCGGCAAAAACGCCTTCGACATTGGTGCGGGCCGTACCCGGGACAGTTCGGATATAGCCGGCTTCGTCCATATCGAGATAGCCCGTGAAAATGCCGGAGTTCGGCTGATGGCCGATGGCGACAAAGAAACCGCTGACCGGGACGACCTTTTTTTCACCGGTTTTATTGTTCCTGATGCGCAGGCCCTCTACCCTGCTCTCGCCCAGCACCTCGTCGGTCTCGCTGTTCCAGTATATTTTGATATTCGGTGACTGTTGCACCCGTTCCTGCATAATCCGCGAAGCGCGCATCTTGTCACTGCGGATTAGCATGTGGACGGTGGTGCACAGTTTTGAAAGATAGAGCGCCTCTTCAGCGGCAGTATCGCCGGCGCCGATGATGGCCACTTCCTTATTGCGGAAGAAGAAACCGTCGCAAACCGCGCAGGCGCTGACGCCGTAGCCGTTGAGCCGTTGTTCGCTTTCCAGCCCCAGCCATTTGGCGGAGGCGCCGGTGGCGATGATGACGGCGTCGGCTTCGATCAGCTTCTCGTCGTCAATCCAAACCTTATGCGGACCGGCGGAGAAATCGACTTTAGTGGCGATGCCGAATCTTATGTCTGCTCCCATCCGGGCGGCCTGTTTTTCAAAGTGGACCATCATTTCCGGCCCCTGGACACCGTCGGGATAGCCGGGATAGTTCTCTACCTCGGTGGTGATGGTGAGCTGGCCGCCGGGCTGGATACCCTGGTAGAGGACGGGTTTGAGGTTTGCGCGGGCAGCATAGACGGCAGCAGTATATCCGGCCGGCCCTGAGCCAATGATCAGGCAGTGTACTTTTTCGGTCATAAGTTGGCAAAGATAAGCCGAAAAGGGGAATGAGAATGTCGGGAAGGTGACCCGGGGACGGCTGTGAATAAGATGTGGGGGGCGCCGGGGGTGCGTAAAGGAAAACCCGGCTGATGCCGGGTCCCTTTGAGTGATATGGTGCCGGGTCTAACCCAGGTACGCTTTCAATGCATTGCTATAACGCGCTTTCTGCAGGCGTTTGATCGCCCGCTCTTTGATCTGGCGGATACGTTCCTTTGTCAGGTCGTATTTCTGGCCGATCTGTTCGATGGTGACACCGTTCTCGCCGTCCAGGCCGAAATAAGCGTTGACAATCTCCGCTTCGCGTGGGCTCAGGGATTTGAGCACCCGGCGGATCTCGGCGCGCAAAGAATCTTTCATGACGTCGTCATCCGTTTCATCCCCACCTTCCAGCAGATCACCCATCGCTACGTCTTCTGCCTCATGAACGGGGGCGTCGAGCGAGCTGTGACGGGTATTGCTCTGGAAGATATTGTTAATCTCCGTCTCACTCATTTCCAGCAATTCGGCTAATTCTTCCGTGCTTGGCTCCCGCTCATGTTCCTGTTCGAAAGCCATGTAGGCCTTATTAGCCTTGTTGTAGGTGCCAATTTTGTTTTGAGGCAGGCGGACTAATCTGCCCTGCTCTGCCAACGCCTGTAAAATGGACTGGCGGATCCACCATACGGCGTACGAAATGAACTTGAAACCTTTTGTTTCATCAAAGCGTTGAGCCGCTTTAATTAAGCCGAGGTTACCCTCGTTGATCAAATCACTCAGCGAAAGACCCTGGTGCTGGTATTGCTTGGCTACGGATACGACGAAGCGAAGGTTGGCCTGGACCAATTTGTCCAATGCCTTCTGATCGCCCATCTTGATCCGCTGAGCCAGGACCGTCTCCTCTTCAGGAGTGATCATCGGAATTTTGGAAATTTCCTGCAAATACTTCTCTACCGCCTGGGAATCACGATTCGTGATCTGTGTAGCAATCTTTAGTTGCCTCATATCGAATAATAAAAATAAGTGACGAAATCTACGAACATTTACCCGTCCTTTCGGACAGTGCCACCGTCGCCGGCAGCTTTAGCTCTTGTCGGGTACTAAATCAATAACGTAATTGAACCGGGAGAGTTCAAGGGAATGGGCAAAAAAGATAGTTAAAATATTTAACCTAAATCCGTCCAGATCCGTTTGCGAAAGTAGTCACCAAATCTGAAAAATCATAGCCTTGTGGGCAGAAAAAAAGAATTTTAGTCATTTTTTTTAATTCCCGTCAATGTAAATGCAGTCGGGGCGGGCGTTTGCGGGGACCGAAAAAACTTTTGCAGATAAGCTGGGCCGGTAGATTGGACGCATGTGGCCGGATGAATCGCAGTCTTGTAGTGATTCAACTACTCGTAGTTGATCCGGTCATGATTTGTGACCAGTAAGAGACTTTTCTTTGATGCAGGTTCAACGCGGCCGACAATCCGGGCGTCGATACCGAAGGAAAGGCTGATGGCGATCAGCTCTTGGGCGGCTGCAGGGGTAGTGAAAATCTCCAGGCGGTGGCCCATATTAAAAACCTGGTACATTTCGCGGGCGTCGGAGCCTGAAGCCTTTTGGATGAGTTGAAAGACCGGCGGCGGGTCAAAAAGGTTGTCCTTTATTACCAGGAAGTCCCCGGGCAGGTATTTCATGCATTTGGTCTGTCCTCCGCCGCTACAATGTATAAGTCCATGAATATCATTGAATTTTTCGGTCAGCAGGCGCTTTACGACCGGCGCATAAGTTCGGGTTGGGCTTAACAGAAGGTGCCCGATATCGGTAGACCAACCGGTCGACGGCGAGCCGGATGATGCGGCAGCGGAGGTGGCGGCGGAGGTGGCGGCGGGCCCGGCGGTGGAGGTGGCGGCCGGCGCAGCCAGCGCGGGGATATCGACCATGTCCGTCAGCAAGTGCGAACCAATGTATACCACCTTGTCATCCAGCTGATTATCAAAAGATTCGGGATACCGCGCGCCGTAGGTCTTTTCCAGCGCGTCATGGCGGGCACTGGTCAGGCCATTTGATCCTATCCCGCTATTATAATCGGTCTCATAGCTCGCCTGGCCAAAGCTGGCCAGTCCGATGATGACGTCGCCGGCCCCGATCCTGTCGTTGGTGATCAGCCGGTCTTTTGGCCACCGTGCGGCCATGGTGCCGTTGACAGCGATAGTCCGGACCACATCTCCGACGTCGGCGGTTTCGCCGCCAAGGTACCGGATAGTGACGCCAAAACCGTCAAGTTCGTCGAAGAATTCCTGCGTGCCGTTGATGATTGCCGCCAGCACTTCACCTGGGATATTCCTTTTGTTGCGGTCGATCGTGGAGGAGAAGAGCAGGTTCTCATAGATGCCAACACAGAGCAGGTCGTCGAGGTTCATGGCAATCGCGTCGCGGGCGATGCCTTTCCATACCGACAGGTCGCCGGTCTCTTTCCAGTATAGGTATGCGAGAATGCTCTTGGTGCCTGCGCCATCGGCGTGCATCAGGTTGACCCAGCCGGGATCTCCGACCAGGTGATCCGGATAGACCTTGCAAAAAGCGTTTGGATAAAGACCTTTATCGAGCTTTTCTGTCGCCTGATGAACTTCTTCCTTTTGGGCAGAAACGCCGCGTCGAGCGTAGAGTGACATAAGGCCGCGAAGATACTACAATAATTGCCTTAGTTTTGCGGCCTAGATGCATATCTATTATCATATTGATCAGCTTCCGTACTTCCGCAATGCAGTCGTTACTATCGGGACATTCGATGGCGTCCATACCGGTCATGCACAGATCCTGCAACAGCTAAGAGAGGAGGCGGCGAGGATCGGGGGCGAAACGGTCATCATAACGTTCTATCCGCACCCCCGCAAAGTCGTGGGAGGCGGCTCGGGGGAGGTCAAATTGCTCAACACGCTTGAAGAGAAGATCCAGCTCCTTTCCTGGCAGCAGGTGGATCATCTTGTCGTCGTGCCATTCACCGAAGCGTTCTCCCGGCTAACGGCAGAGGAATATATCCGGGAGTTCCTGCTCAGGAAATTCCGGCCTCATACGGTCATTATCGGTTATGACCATCGGTACGGCAAGGGACGGTTGGGAGATTATCACCTGCTCGAACAGTTCAGTCAATCGGAAGGATTCGTGTTGCAGGAGATCCCGGTCCACCTTCTCAACGCCGTCTCGGTGAGTTCCACGCGCATTCGTGAGGCGATCGGTCAGGCGGATATTGACGGGGCCAATCAGCTGCTGGGATATCCTTATTTCTTCTCCGGCCAGGTTGTCGAGGGCCGGCGACTTGGAAGAACGATCGGTTATCCTACGGCAAATCTCGTGGTCGGAAATTTGGAAAAGATGGTCCCTACGGATGGAGTGTATGCAGTGGAAGTAGCAGCGGTCGAAGCTGATGCCATTACGCTGACAGTTCCGACGACGGTGAAGGCGCCGGTCACAGCGCCCTGGAGCGGTGTTCAATGGAAGGGGATGATGAATATCGGGAAGCGGCCTACGGTCGATGGGCGCGAACGGACCATCGAGGTAAATATCTTCGATCTGGATGAGGATTTGTATCGCAGGACGCTCCTGGTGTCGGTTCGAAAGTGGTTGCGGCCGGAGGAGAAATTTGACGGGCTGGATGCGTTGAAGGCGCAATTGGGGAAAGATAGACTTGATGCTCTGGCTGCCCTCAACCCATCATCTTAACTACGAGTTCCTTTAATAAGGAAGCGTCTTCGACGCCGGTGCTGCCGATACCAATGCTTTTCAGGTTGTAAGTATGGAGGAGAAGCAGACCGCTTTCAATCCCTTCATACCCGTAGTTCCGGACAGCCGCCAGGTAGTCCTTTACAAAGAAGGGGTTCACGCCTATAGCCGCCGCGACGCTTTTTTCATCTTGGCTATTTTGGCCAAAGATCACATAGGCCTTGCTGAAGAAATTGTAGATGGAGGGTAAAATGAGCTGGATGGGGGCGGCTTTGGGGTTGCTTTCGAAATACTGGATGATCCGGATGGCCTTGGCGCGGTCCTTTTTTGCAAACGCGTCCTGCAGTTCAAAAACGTTATATTCCTTGCTTATCCCCACATATCGTTCGATATCGTCTTCGGTAATCTGGTTCCGTCCCTCCAGGTTGACCAGGAGCTTTTCCACCTCATTATTGATACGACTGAGGTCATTCCCGATATGATCGACCAGGAGCAGCAACGCCTTTTGCGTGATCTCAAAACCCTTTAACCGGATCAGTCCGCTGGCCCACTCAGGCAGCTGGTTATCGTACATCTTTTTGGTCGTGAAGAGCTCGGCCTTTCCCTTCAGCATTTTAGCCAACTTGCTTCGGCCATCGACCTTCTTTTCTTTATAGGCGACGACAAAAACGGTGGAGGAAAGCGGCTTTTCGATATAGGCCTCCAACTTGTCGATGTCCCGCATCTGCTGCGCTTCTTTCAGAAGGACTACCTGACGTTCGGCGAACATCGGGTAGCGCCGGCAGGCGTTGATCACTGCCGTCCAATCCGCATCCCGGCCATAGAAAACGGTCAGGTTAAAGGCGGCTTCCGACTCCGGGAGGATCCGGTGTTCCG
>DASZJO010000048.1:0-3335 GCA_035948015.1 Puia sp. | reverse complement strand
GTGCCTGAATAGGATCGTTTCATTTCTAATGAGTTATCGCCTTGCGCCCCTCCGGCATTGTCCGGATTTGCCAAATAACTGTCCGATTACGAACAGTGCCATCAGGAATTCTTCCGCATTCTCCCGAAATTACACCCCTATGAACCATTTCATCCTCAACACATACGAAGATATTAGCCAAAGGGCCGCGGAGATTGTTATGGGCCAACTAAGGATAAACCCCCGCCTCCTCCTCGGCGCCGCTACCGGCAACTCACCCTCCGGCCTCTATGCCCGCCTTGCCGACAGCGCCCGCGAAACCCCCGCGACGTTCGATGCCCTCCGCGTGGTGAAGCTCGACGAATGGCTGGGCCTCCGAATGGATGACCCCGGCAGCTGCGAAGCCTACATTCGCACCCGCTTGCTTCAACCCCTTCGGATCAGCGACGAGCGTTTCCTGACTTTCCAAAGCGATCCGGCCGATCCCGGGGCGGAATGCCGCGCCATACAAAAGACTCTCGAAACGCACGGCCCGATCGACGTTTGCATCCTGGGCATCGGCACCAACGGCCATATTGCCTTCAATGAACCAGCCGCCGCCCTCACGGCTCATGCCCACGTTGCCGCCTTGGCCAAGTCCTCCCAATCCCATTCGATGGTCGCGGGGAGCGGCAAGCATCCGGTGTCCGGCCTGACGCTGGGCATGGCTGACATTTTTCAATCCCGGATGATTCTCCTGTTGATAAGCGGCGCGTCCAAGCGCGACGTGGCTCGACGCCTGCTAACCCGAGAGATCACGACAAACCTCCCCGCCTCCCTCCTTTGGCTTCATCCCAACGCGATCTGCCTCATCGACCGCGACGCGTACCGGTAGGCGCAGGCGCCCTACCGCAAATGCAGTCCCTCCACAAACGCCATAAAGGTCCGCAGATAGGATTCCCCGATCGGGATCTTGACCGCCCCTATCCAAACCTCGTTTTCCTTGACGCTGGAGATCGCCTTCTTGGAAATAATGTAGGAATTATGCACGCGGATAAAACGTTCCCCCGGCAACTGCTCCTCCAGTGTCTTCAATCGCTGCAAGCTGACGATCTTCTGCTGCCCCGTGTAGATGGTGACATAGTTCTTTAGCCCCTCGATATACAGGATCTCCTCCAGCATCACCTTTACAAACCGCCTCCCCTCTTTCACAAAAATATACCCGGCTGCGCCCGGCTTCTCCTTCGCCGGGACCCCGCCCGACAATCCCGCCTCCCGCGCCATCAATCGCTGCTCGGCTTTTCCGACCGCCTTCACAAAACGTTCGAAGGTGATGGGCTTTTTCAGGAAGTCCGCCACATCGAGCTCATAGCTTTCCAGCGCAAACTCCGAAAACGCCGTCGTAAGAATGACCAGCGGCGGATTCTCCAGCATCCGGAGAAGCGCGAGACCTGTCATCTCCGGCATCTGGATATCGAGAAAAAGCAGGTCGGCCGGCTGCGACTTCAACAACTCCATCGCCTCCAGCGGATTACTGCTAACCGCTGTGAGTTTCAGTCCCGGAAGCTTCTCCACATACAGTCGCAGAAGGTCGCGGGCCATCGGTTCGTCATCGATGATATGACATCGGATATTCATTGCAGGTCGATAGTTAGGACAACAGAAAAAGCGGTTTCACCATCCTCGATGTCGAGCTGATATCTGCCGGGATAACTAAGGTCAAGTCTTCGCTTTACATTGATCAGCCCGATCCCCTCCCTTTTTACGCCATTGATCGAATTTTGCGGCTTGCTGTTTTCGATCCGATAGACCAACCTGTTCTCATCGACCTCCACCCGGGCCCTGATCCAGCCCTGATCTTGGCTGTTGCTTGCCCCGTGCTTAAAAGCATTCTCCAGGAACGTGATCAGGATCAGCGGCGCGATCAGCATATCGGTCCTTCCGGCAATCTCGAAATCCAGTTCCACCCCTTCCTGTAGGCGCAACCGCTCGAGGCTGATATAATGCTGCATATATTCGATCTCTTTGGCCAGCTCGACTTTCTCGTGATTGGAGTCATAGATCAGATACCGCATCACTTCGGAAAGCTTGGAGATAACGAGCGGTGTATTATCCGATTTAATAGTGGCGAGATAGTACAGGTTATTGAGCGTATTGAAAAAGAAATGCGGATTCACCTGCGCTTTCAGGAACTTCAGCTCGGCGCTCAGCTTTTCCGTTTCCAGCTCCCGGCGTTGTGAATCGAGTTCCAGCCAATCGGAGGCGAATCGGAGCATTCCGACAAATGCGACTATAAAAAGGTCGCTGATGGTCCCCTCGACAACGACCTGCATACTCATCGGGTTACGCCCCGCCCCCCCGGGAAAGCCGATGGCAAGGCCCTCCAACTCGAACCGCAGGAAAGTCAGCAGTCCGAAGCAGACTGCAAAAGCAATAATGAACCGGCCGATCTTCTTTCGGATCAGGAATGCGGGGATCAGATAGAAATAGTTCAGGTAGGACAGAATGAACACATACCCAACGCTGATCATGGCCCCCAGCAAGACCCGGCCCCAATGAATGGTTGGGCCGCGTTGGTAGGAGCTGATATGGTAAATGATAAAGGAAAGGCAGACCGCCCAAAAGGCAGTATGGAAAAGGACTTCCCGGTTTCTATATACTGGCGTCGCCATGGTTTATGGAACGACAAGTTACTGCAATCGGCCAATTTACCGCGGCCGCCCGTCCCGCATCCGTCAAATATTGCAGGGGATCGGTCAAATATTCCGTCCGAAGGATACCGGCCCGAAATTTCCTCCGCGCTTTTCGGTTATTTTGCCTTCAAACGCCCGTATGCGACGGTTACTGATCGGTTTACTATGCGCTGTGCTTTCCGCTCAATTGGCCTACGCGCAATCGCTTTCCGGCATCGTGAAAGACTCCCTTACCGGGGTGCCGGTGAGTTTTGCTACGGCAGAGATCCGCAGCCGCGGAAGCGATACCGTGCTACGGACAACAGTGACGGATGGCAAGGGACGGTTCGGCTTTTCCAGACTATCCATTGCCGACTTCGAGATCACTCTTTCCTGCGTGGGCTATACGACCAAAAGGGTCGCCGTCACAACAGGCGCCAACCCCGTTTCGCTTGGTATCCTCTACCTTTCACCCCGGACCGACATGCTGAAAGAAGTGACTGTAAACGGCAGGAAATCCCTGATCGAAGAGCGGCTGGATCGTACGGTGTACAACGTAGAAAATGATTTGACAATCCTGGGCGGCGACGCCACTGATGCCCTCCGCCGCGTCCCCCTGCTTTCGGTGGATATCGATGGCAACGTCACCCTTCGCGGCAGTTCAAATATAAAGATCCTCATCAACGGCAAACCCTCCACGATCAC
>DASZJO010000047.1:0-32812 GCA_035948015.1 Puia sp. | reverse complement strand
GCGGCTCACGTCGGAGCATCATGGGATAGGGGCCGCCGCCGCCAAGGCTTCGGCGGCAAAGGGGGGAGCGAGTCCGGCGGGCAGGGCGGTCGATATCCTCCGGTCGCATGCGTACCGGGTGAGGTTCCTGGGGGCCGATGACCAGGTGACGATCACGCCGGAAAAGGCATTGCCGGGGTACAACAGTTATTTTATCGGCAATGATCCCGGCAAATGGGCTTCTCAATGTAAAGTTTATCAAGGGGTTACTTACCACGATCTTTATCCGGGGATCGATATCCGTTATTATACGAATAACGGGCAGCTCAAATACGACCTTATCATCCACCCCGGAGCGGATGTCAGCAGGATCCGGATGCGGTATGAAGGTGTGAACCGGCTCAGCAAGAAGAAAGAGCAGCTGATCGCGTCGACTTCGGTGGGGGATGTGACTTCGCTGGCGCCTTATAGTTATACATTCGATCCGCAGCGCGGCCGGGCAGATCTCCGTTGCCGCTATGTTATCCGGGACAGCAATACCGTGAGTTTCGACGTGCAGGAGCATGATCCGGGCGCTACACTGATCATCGATCCGACGCTTGTCTTCTCCACGTTTACGGGGAGCAAGGCCAGCAACTGGGGCTTCACGGCCACGCCGGGGCCGGACGGCAGCTTCTTCGCGGGCGGGATAGTATTTGGCAGTGCTTTTCCTTTCAATACCGGTCAATTGCAGCCGCAGTATGGCGGCGACCCTTTTGACGTAGGGGTCATCAAATTCACGCCCAACGGGGCCACCAAAGTTTATGCAGCTTATCTGGGAGGCAGCAGTTCCGAGACGCCGCATAGTATGATCGCCGATGCGCAGGGCAACCTGGTCGTGCTGGGGCGAACCTATTCCACCAATTTTCCTTTCAAGACCACGGCCGGTAGTGGGGGTGGGGCGGATATATTTGTGGCAAAGATCAATGCCGCGGGCACCAACCTGATCGGGTGTCTCAGGGTAGGGGGCGATGGGGATGACGGGGTCAATATTGAGGATCAGCTAAAGAATCACAATGAATCGGCGAACAGCCTCATCCGGAATTACGGCGATGATTCCCGGAGCGAGGTCATACTGGATGGGAGCAATAATATCCTGGTAGCGGCGAGTACGCAGTCCAGTGCGCCGCAGGGCAGTGTGGGCGCATTCCCGATCGTCGGCCCGGTCTTTCAACCTAATTTTGGCGGCGGGTTGCAGGATGCGGTGGTCATGAAGATCGATCCGAATTGTACGAACCTCATCTGGAGCAGCTTCTTTGGCGGGACCGGTCCGGATGGGGCGTTCGTGCTTAAGCAGAATCCGCTCACCGGGGATATTTTTATTGCGGGCGCGACCGCCAGCACTGACCTTCCGGGTGACAAGACCGGGGTCATTCAGCCTGCATTTGCCGGCGGGATTTGTGATGGCTTCATCGCGCAGATCTCTGCCGACGGCACGACGTTGAAGAAGACGACCTATCTTGGTACGGGAGAGGGGGAGGCCATCTATGGCATACAGTTCGACAGGCTCGGGTTTCCGTATGTGATGGGGACGACGAATGGGGTGTGGCCGGTGATGAATGCTGCCTATTCGATCCCCGGGGCCAGGCAGTTTGTGAGCAAACTAAAGCCGGACCTGTCCGGGTATGTGTATTCAACGACGTTTGGAACGGCATCGAATGCAACGCATGGGCTACCGAACATATCGCCGGTTGCATTCCTGGTCGACCGGTGTCAGAACGTTTATGTCAGCGGCTGGGGAGGGTGGATCATCGGGGGCGAGAACGATCCGTACGGGTTAGCCGGCACGGCGGGGATGCCGGTGACGCCGAATGCGATCAAGCCGGTGAGTGATAACCGCGATTTTTATTTTATCGTTATTCAAAAGAATGCGTCTGCCCTTTTATATGGGACCTTTTTCGGGCAGACCGACAATGATAAAAGCATCAGCGAGCATGTGGACGGGGGAACCAGCCGGTACGATCAGAATGGGGTGATCTATCAGGGAATCTGTGCGAATTGCAATGGTGGGGCCAGCAGTCCTTTTCCGACGACGGTTGGGGTATGGGCGCCGATCAATGGCGCCGGGGGGAATGGGTGTAATGAAGCGGCGGTAAAGATCGCGTTCAATTTTGCCGGCGTCGCGGCGGGGCTCAGGGTCAGTGCGAACGGGCGGCAGGATGACACTTCGGGTTGTGTGCCATTAGTGGCAGACCTGCGGGATACGATCCGCAATGCCAAGTCGTATATCTGGAATTTCGGAGATGGCGGACCGGACACCGCCACGACGGCGTATGAGGTCCAGCACACCTACAATCTCCCAGGGGTGTATACGATCATGCTTGTGGCGATAGATTCCAACAGCTGCAATATTTCGGACACGACGTACCGGCATGTGATTGCGCGGACGGATAAGGCACCGGTAGATTTTGCGTATGCAAAGGATCAGCATCAGCCTTGTACGTCCCTGACATATGATTTCACGAATTTGTCCACGGCGCCGCCGGGCAAGCCATTTGGGCCGAATTCGTTCATTTGGAATTTCGGTGATGGGACGCCGCAGCTGCCTGACGGACCGACCCCTTTGACGCACAGTTTCCAGACTCCCGGAACATATATCATCAACCTGTTTATGGTGGATACGTCGTATTGCAATTATCCCGATACGGCCAGCAAGACGCTCCGGGTGTCGCCTCTGGCCAAGGCGCAATTTGTAACGCCCGCTACGGGCTGTGCGCCGGATTCAGCGGTATTTAACAATACGTCGCTCGGCGGACTGTCATTCACCTGGAATTTCGGTGACGGGTCGCCGCCGGATACGGCTATTAATCCAATTCATTTGTATCCGAATCCCGGAACTTATACGGTCAGCCTCCTGGAGCTGGATTCGACCACCTGCAATCAGCGGGATTCGACGACGTTTACGATCGTGATCAGTGGCAAGCCAACCTCAGGGTTCACCTACTCGCCTGAGACGCCGGTGGCCAATACGCCATTTGTCTTTACCAACGGGTCGGTGGGGGCCAGCACGTACAAATGGCTGTTCGGGGATGGGGATTCGGCTGTCCGGACCACGATGGACACGGTGCAGCATATTTACAATCAAACAGATACCTTTTCGGTTTGTCTGCTGGCCACGAATACTTCAGGTTGTACGGATACGGCTTGCCGCCGGATCTCGGCGCTGATCAATCCGCTGCTGGATGTGCCCAATGCGTTTACGCCCGGGCGATTCGGGGCGAATTCCGTGGTCAAGGTGATGGGGTTCGGGATAACGCATATGGATTTTCGGATATACAACAGATGGGGGAGATTGGTCTTTCAGTCGACCGACCCGAATGTCGGTTGGGATGGCTATTATCAGGGTAAGATGCAAGCGATGGATGTTTATGCCTATACCCTGGAGGCGGATTTTTCAAACGGCAAGCATGTAACCAGAAAAGGAGATATAACTTTGATCCGTTAACGGCTAGTGAAAAGACAACCAAAATCATAAAATCGACGTTACTAAAAAGAATGGGGGGATTGAGACAAATAGTTATCGTGGCCTGCTGTATCATCGGGAGCGTGGCGAGGGTCGCAGGGCAGGATCTTCACTTCTCCCAGTGGTTCAATTCCCCATTGGTCACGAATCCTGCCAATACCGGGTTCATTCCCGATGCAGACTACCGGCTGGGCGCCAATTACCGCAATCAATGGTCATCCATCATGTCGGTGCCTTATCAGACGATGAGCGTCTGGGGGGATGCGCAGGCATTCCGTAACCGGATCGAGAATGGCTGGATGGGTCTTGGGGGCGCCATCCTAAAGGATGATGCGGGGGCGGGTACGCTGACGTCCACGGAGGTGTACGGGTCGGTGGCGTATCATCAGATGGTTGGGTATGCCAGTTTGATCTCGCTAGGCTTCAATGCGGGGCTTATCAACAAGCGCATCAATACGGCCAATCTGAAGTTCCCGGATCAATTCGACGGGAAGTTCTTTGATAATACCTTACCGACGAGTGTTGTGATCGATCAGCCGAACGTCAGTTTCTTCGACATGCAGATCGGGATGAACTATGCTTATTTCCCGACGAGCAATCTGTATCTGAATGGCGGATTCTCGATCCAGCATATCAACAGGGCGCGGGAGTCGTTTTTCACGTCTCAACCTGCGGGCTTTGACAGCCGGATCCCGCAGCGGTATATCGCGTTCGTCAATGCGAGTATAAAAGTAAATGACCAGGTCATCATCAATCCGGGGGGGTATTATACGGTCGATGCGGGGTCGCAGGAAGTATCGCTGGGGCTCAATGCGCAGTATGATTTGCAGGATAACGGAGATCAGCAGGTCATTGGCGGGTTGTATTACCGGGCGGGGGATGCGGTCATTCCGATGATCGGGTTCATCTATCACAATCTCAAGCTAACGTTCACCTATGATGCGACGACGTCTTCGTTGAGAAACTATAATAATGGCTATGGGGCCTTTGAATTTGCATTGGAGAGCCAGGGATTTTACAGTCAGTATAACGGCGATCGGCGGCAGTCGCTATGCCCTACTTTCAAACAATGATGAATGCACATTTTTTAAAATAATCAATGATTTATTGCATTTTTGTATGATGACACGAAAATTTATTGTTCTGGCCGGATGTTTATTGACGACGGCGGTTACAGGTTTTGCGCAGGATCATATGCCCAACCGGGTAAATACGTATACGGATGAGGGGAGCGGCACGGGGTTCCGAAAGGAGAATCTTTTTATTGGCGGCAGCCTTGGGCTTGGATTTGCTGCTGATCAATTCGGTGTAGGGGTCAATCCGGAGGTGGGGTGGTCGCTGAACCGGTGGCTGGATGCCGGTGCGGTCGTGAATTTCACTTACAATTCAGTTAGTCCGGATCCTTCCGGGTATTACAATCCGGATCTCAGTGAGAAGGAGTTTATTTATGGCGGCGGGTTGTTTGCGAGGGCATATGTAATACCCTGGCTTTTCCTGACCGCGCAGCCGGAGTTCAATTGGACGCATGATACGCAGAAGTATGAAGCGAGTGGGGGGCCTTCTTATGTATATAATGTGAATGCGCCGAGTTTGTTGCTGGGTATCGGGTATGGGCATCGGACGATCGGCGAAGGGACCTATTATTTCGCGATAATGTTCGATGTGCTGGGCAATACCAATTCTCCTTACAATGATCTATATGGGCATCCGTTACCGGTGATAAGGGCGGGGTTCGATCTTTTTCCTCATAAGAGGTGATTGAAGATCGAGGCGGGGGTATCGCAGACGACGATGCGGTCGTTGACGCGGTCGTACAGAAATCCTTCTTCTTCCAATTGGTGCAGGTGGAGCAGCAGGTGGTTGTAGAACCCGGCTGAGTTCAGGATATAGATGTTTTTATTGTGGATCTTCAACTGGTTCCAGGTAAGCAGCTCAAAGAATTCATCGAGGGTCCCGAAGCCGCCAGGCAGGATGATGGCTGCGTCGCAGCGTTCATACATCATTTTTTTACGTGTATGCATATCCGGTACTATCTCCAACTGTGTGAGGCCTTTGTGATGGTGTTCCCTGTCAGTCAGAAATTCGGGAATGATACCCGTCACGTCAACGCCTTCGGCCAGGGCGGTATCGGCCATCAAGCCCATTAAACCTTTGCTGCCGCCGCCATAGATCATTTTCAATTTCAAGGCACCGATATATTTTGCCAGCTCGACGGCATGGCTGGCGAAAAGGGGGTTGTTGCCCTTGTTTGAGCCGCAGAAGACTGCGACGGATCGGATCTGCATATTAAAATTAAAATTGAGTGATTTTAGCGGTATTTCCTAAATTCATGGATGACTTCTTCGCTGTTGTTCAGTTTTGTCATCGGTTATTTTATACTGTTATTGCTGGTGGCGTGGCGCACGTCCCGTCATGCCAACAATGAGTCGTTTTTCATCGGCAACCGGAATTCGAATTGGATGCTGGTCGCGTTCGGGATGATCGGCACTTCGCTGTCCGGGGTCACGTTCGTCTCGGTGCCGGGCACTGTGGGGGCATTTGGGGATGACGGGTTCAAGGCGTTCGGTTATTTCCAGGTCGTTATCGGGAATTGGATCGGTTTCCTGATCGTTGCGTTGGTCTTATTGCCTTTGTATTACCGGATGCACCTCACCTCTATTTACCGGTATCTGTACAATCGGTTCGGGATGGTGGCTTACCGGACGGGGGCGTTATTTTTTATCTTATCGAGGACGGTGGGTGCGACGGCAAGACTATACCTGGTGATCAATGTATTGTATGCGTTCATTTTGAAAGACCTCGGAGTTTCGTTCGGGGTAACGACGGGGGTGATTCTGCTGATGATCCTGTTGTATACGTTTGAAGGGGGGGTGAAGACTATCGTTTATACAGACACGCTGCAGACTACGTGCATGCTCCTGGGGCTCGTCGTGTGTATAATATATATATTACAGCATTTAGGGCTTTCAGTTGGGGGTGCGCTGGATTCGTTGGAGGCGAAGGGATTGAGCCGGGTCTTTCACACGGCGGTTAACAGCAAGAATTTTTTTCCCAAGCAGATCGTCGGCGGGATGTTCATTGCGATTGCCATGACCGGGCTGGACCAGGAGATGATGCAAAAGAATATCAGTGTCAGCAATCTGCGGGACTCGAAAAAGAATATGGTGGTCTTCACTTTTGTTTTTGCACTGGTGAGTTTCCTGTTCCTCTTTTTGGGGGGGCTATTGTATCTTTTTGCCATCAACCAGGGTGGAGTGAGCGGAGCGGGGCATGAATTGTTAGTCGGGGGGAAGAATGTCATCGGTGACGGGTTGTTTCCAACGATGGCGTTGCACTACCTGCCGAAGGCGGTTTCGATCATCTTTATTATTGCGTTGATCTCGGCATTGTTTCCGAGTGCGGATGGGGCCCTGACGGCGTTGACTTCCTCCTTCTGCATTGACATGCTGGATCTGCCCAACCGGGAGGGGATGGGCGAGCGGCTAAAGCGGCGGGTGCGGATGGCGGTGCATATATGTTTTGCGGTCGTTTTCCTGATCTGCATCCTGGTGTTCAAGGCAGTGAACAATCCATCGACCATCGGGGTGATCCTTGATCTGGCGGGGTATACCTATGGGCCGTTGCTGGGGTTGTTCTCTTTTGGGATCTTCTCGCGGAGGGTGTTGCCGAATAACTGGATGGTGACGGCATGGTGCCTGGTGGCGCCTGCAGTTTGCTGGGTGGTTAGTCAGCATGCGGCCCAGTGGTTTGGCGGGTACCAGATCGGGATTGAATTATTGTTGCTGAACGGAATGTTGACTTTTGGGGGGTTGGCGGTGATGTCGAGGCGGAGATCGCCGGAGGCGATCGGGGTGTAAGGCCGAGGAGGCGTGGGCGGGTTTAGGTATATTTGCGAAAAGATTCATATGGATATGATCGAACCGTTGGTGCAGGCGTATGCTGAGCGTTATTCGTCGCCGACAACGGCTTTGCTCGAGGAGATAGCAGCTTATACGGCGGCCAATCACCCGGAGGCGCATATGCTCAGCGGACCGCTGCAGGGTAAGTTCCTGGAGATTTTGAGCAGGGTGATGCGACCGCGGCGGATATTGGAGATCGGCACGTTTATGGGGTACAGTGCTTTGTGTCTGGCGGCGGGTTTGGCGGAGGATGGGCGGCTGCATACAATTGAGTTGCGGGATGAGGATGCGGACCTGGCGGAGGGTAATTTTCGGCAGGCAAATTGGCTAGATCGGATAATATTGCATCGGGGAAATGCGTTAGCGATCATTCCGACCCTTGACGAGGTCTGGGACCTGGTCTTTATCGATGCGGATAAGGTGGGTTATATTGAATACTATAAGTTGGTGATGCCCAGGCTGAGGCGGGGGGGATTGGTCCTGGCGGATAATGTGCTTTTCCACGGGCAGGTCCTACGGCCGGAAGTAGAGGGGAAGAGCGCAAGGGCGATCCAGGCTTTTAATGAATTGGTCGCCGCGGATAAGTCGGTTGAAAAGGTCATGCTCACCGTTCGGGATGGGCTATTTGTTATCCAAAAAAAGTAGAGCCGGTCAATGATCAATAAGTGGCTGCTAATGGGCGTCGGATGGATGGCGGTCGGTAACCGGGCGCCGGCCCAGGTCAGTGTGAACGGGGTCAACTATGTGAATGCGTACAAGGCTTTGGCGATGGCGGAGGAGCAGCGATCGGGTGTCCCGGCTTCGATCACATTGGCGCAGGGGCTTCATGAATCGGAGGCGGGCACGAGTGAACTCGTCAGGAACTCCAATAATCATTTTGGGATCAAGTGCAAGGAGGATTGGAAGGGGCCGGTATTCTATCATGATGATGACAGTCGCCAGGAGTGTTTCCGCAGTTATGCGACGGCGGCGGATTCGTACCGGGATCATTCGGATTTCTTAAAGCGGAGTTTGCGCTACGCTTTTTTGTTCCAGTTGGACCCAACCGATTATGACGGTTGGGCGTATGGGTTGAAGAATGCGGGGTATGCGACGAATATCCGGTATTCGCAGATCCTGATCAAGTTGATAAGGGATTATAATTTACAGCAGTATACATTGATTGCGGTAGGGAAGAAGCAGGCGGCGGATGAGGTGGTGTTGTCGGTGCCGGGAGGCGGGGTGGTGGGTGCGGGCGGCGCGGCGACAGGGGGGGCGGGTTCGACGGGTGGGGTTGCAGTGCGAGCGGATTCCGGGACTGCGGGGATTGCTAAGGCGGATTCAGCGATAGCGGGTCCGGAGGTCCCTTATCCTGATGGGGAGTTCGTGATCAACAGGACAAGGGTGGTTTATGTGCAGGCGGGGGTGTCATTGTTGTCGATAGCGAACCGCTATGCTATTCCATTGGGGCGGTTGATGGAGTTCAATGAGATGAAGGAGGAGGATGTGCTGGTCAGGGGGCAGTTGATCTTTCTGCAGCGGAAGCGGAGGACCGGGTCAATCGAATATCATGTGGTACGTGAGGGGGAGGGGATATATGAGATTGCGCAAGCGGAGGGAGTAAGGTTGCAGGACTTATTGGAAATGAATCAGTTAACGCTTGGTGAGCAACCGGCTGTCGGGGAGCGGATCTATTTACAGCGGTCGGGGCCGGGGAGGCCGAGGTTAGCAGGAGGGGAAGTGCGGAGGACTGGCATATAGGAGTGGACGGGTGGATCATAGATAATACGGCATTATGACGAGAATACGGGTACACGACAAGAATTTTGAGCCTTATTTGTCGGCGGAGCGGATAGCGGAGAAGATAAGCGAAGTGGCGGCTCAGCTCAACCGGGATTATGCGGATAAACGGCCTTTGTTCATTGCTATTCTGAATGGGGCATTCATGTTTGCCAGTGATCTGTTCAAGGAGATCCATATAGAGGCAGAGATCAGTTTTATCAAGCTGGCGTCGTATAAAGGAACAAAATCTTCGGGGCATGTGATCACGGCAATAGGATTGGATATGGATCTGATCGGGCGGCATGTGGTAATCATCGAAGATATTGTGGATACGGGGAAGACGTTAAGTGAGTTTCTGCCGCAACTGGAGCATCAGCAGCCGGCCTCCATGAAGATCGCGGCTTTGCTGCATAAGCCGGATGCCACGGTATATCCCATCCAGGTGGATTATTTGGGGTTTTCCGTGCCGAATAAGTTTCTATTGGGATACGGGCTTGATTATGATGGATTAGGGAGGAATATACCCTCCATTTATCATTTGGTAGAATAGGGCTTGACAAAGAGGAAAGAACGCATTAATTTTAATCAAAATATCCGATTGAAAAGTGCACTTTTGCTGCTGCTCAGTTCTCTGTTATTCTTTCATTCCCGGGGGCAGTATTATTTGCGCGGGGAGATAAGAGATGAGAACAATGGCCTCATGCCAAATGTGAAAATACGGCTCCACTCCAGTGGATACCTCTATTATTCCGGCAGTTCAGGGGCCTTCGGGATACCTATTGCTCAGGCTATGGATTCGGTCACCCTGGTAGCAGACGGCTATGAGGATAAGACGATGCGGGTGGATGCAGAAGCATATCAGACGATCCGGTTGAAGCCCATATTCCGAACGAGCGCGGCGCCGCCGCCACCAAAGGGACTGATATCGCTTACCAAGGATTGGCGCCCGATGACTCATCGGGATTGGACGGTAGGCGCTGAAACTTATAGTTCGCTGGTGGAGAATGGGTTTATTCCCGCGGTAAAGTATCCTGAAACGGGTTTCGCGGTCCGGATCGATAAGGCTTCGTACAGCAATGTCCGGCGTTTTCTAAATATGGGAAGTACGATCCCGCCGGATGCGGTTCGGATAGAGGAGCTCCTCAACTATTTCAATTTTGGTTATACGGACCCGCCAGCGGATAGCTGTTTTGTGCTGAGATCCCGTTTATCTGATTGTCCCTGGAATGAGGGAAATCAGCTGCTATTTCTCCAGGTTTGTGCCAGAAAGCTCGATCCGGCGCAAATCCCGCCGGCCAACCTTGTCTTTCTTATCGATGCGTCGGGGTCTATGGACCTCCCCAACAAACTCCCGCTGATAAAATCTGCTTTTAGTCTGTTAGTCAACAACTTACGTGCCATTGATACCGTTAGCATCGTGACCTATGGAAATATCGTGGGGGTATGGTTGCCGCCGACATCCGGCCAGGAGAAGAAGAAGATCCTGCAATCGATCGAAGATCTGACACCGGGTGGGGCTACGCCCGGGGAGGCGGGAATCCGTGCGGCTTACCGGGTGGCGAAGAGTCAGATGATCAAAGGGGGGAATAACCGGGTTATCCTGGCGACAGACGGTGACTTTAATGAGGGGGAGACTTCCGAGGAGGAGTTGGAGAAGCTGGTGGCGCAATATAAGGATTGGGGTGTTTACCTCACCTGTCTTGGGGTAGGGATGGGTAACTACAAGGATTCCAAGCTCGAGGCGCTGGCGAAAAGGGGGAATGGGAATTTTGCCTACCTGGATGACGAGGAGGAAGCCGAGAAGGTGTTGGTAAGGGAGTTCACGCAAACGGTGTATGCGGTGGCGGATGATGCGTATTTGAATATTGTTTTTAACCCTTCGGTGGTAAAGAACTACCGGCTTATCGGGTTCGATAATAAAGTCAAGGCGTTGGCGGATTCGCTTAGTATTATCCAAGGTGGGGAGGTAGGGTCGGGTCATTCGCTGCTGGCCTTGTTCGAGTTAACGCCGGTGAGTGCGGACAGTGTCGCGGGCGGCGAGCAGGACCGGCTGGCGAGGGTGGTGCTCAACTATAAGTTGCCGCATGATTCGGTGGAGCGGATGACTTGTTATACGTGTCCGAATCATTTGACTGCGTTCCATGATCTTCAGCCTTGTTATCGGTTTGCTTCTTCGATCGCGTTGTTTGGCGGGTTGCTCAAGAAATCACCGTTCATGAAGCAAGCTGATTGGAAGGAGGTGATCGAGATGGCGCAGGAGTCGCGGGATCCGGAAGATGGGATGCAGGGGGAGTTTATCGGGTTGATCGAGAAGGCAAGGAAGATATATGGGAGGAATAAGCGGCCTAAATTCCAATAGGGGAGGATTGGTGGGGGGGGGTGGGGGTCGTTGAGGTGCGGCAAACGTTTAAGGTTCTACCGGCCGCTGAAGCGGCCTGGCGGGGCTAATGATGGCGCGCCTGCGGCGCGCAAAACGCCCTCCGGGCGTTTTAGGTAAACATTTCCCTTACTTTATCAAAAAAGCTTCGTTCGTTCTTGTCCGGTTTCGGCTGGAAGTTGGGTGAGTCGGCTAATTTTTCCAGCAGGTCTTTTTCTTCCGGGGTGACGTGCTGGGGTGTCCAGACGTTAATATGGATGAGCTGGTCTCCTTTTTCGTAGGAGTTGACGCCGGGGAAGCCTTTGCCTTTGAGGCGGAAGATCTTGCCGCTTTGGGTGCCAGGGGGAATTTTGATCTTGGCTTTGCCGTCGATGGTGGGGACTTCTGCCTGGAGGCCGAAGACTGCGTCCATAAAAGAGATGTGGAGTTCGTAGGCTACGTTGAGGCCATCCCGATGGAGTTCGGGGTGTTGTTCCTCTTCAATCAGGATTATAAGGTCGCCGGGGCTGCCTCCTCTTTCACCGGCATTACCTCTACCGCCGACGCTAAGCTGCATCCCTTCCTGTACGCCGGCGGGGATATCGAGTGTGACGGTCTCTTCGCCGTAGACACGGCCTTCGCCTTTACATACGGCGCATTTGGCGGTGACAATGGATCCTTCGCCGTTGCAGGTGGGGCAGGTGGTGACGGTCTGCATCTGTCCCAGGAAGGTATTGCTGACGCGGCGTACCTGGCCGCTGCCGCCGCAGGTGGAGCAGGTCTGGATGCTGTTGCGGTCTTTGGCGCCGGTGCCGCTGCAGGTATTGCAGGAAACGTATTTCTTTACCTTGATATTTTTGGTTACGCCTTTGGCGATCTCTTCGTAGTTGAGTTTGATCTTTACCCGAAGGTTGCTGCCTCTGACACCCCGGGAGCGGGAGTTGCCGCCGCTGCGGCGGCCGCCGAAGAAGCTGCCGAAAAGGTCATCGCCGAAGATATCTCCGAACTGGCTGAAGATGTCATCCATGTTCATACCGCCGCTGGGTCCGCGGCCGTTGTTGCTCAGCCCTGCATGGCCATAGCGGTCGTATTGGGCGCGCTTATCGGTGTCACTAAGGACTTCGTATGATTCTGCTGCTTCCTTGAATTTCTCTTCCGCCACTTTATCACCGGGATTCCGGTCCGGGTGGAATTGCATGGCTACTTTGCGATAGGCCTTTTTGATCTCGTCAGCCGATGCGCCTTTTGACAGGCCCAGCACTTCGTAGTAATCTCTTTTGGACATGGGATGATTCCGATGGCTTTTAATTACCCACCACCACTTTTGCGTGGCGGATGAGTTTGTCGTTCAGGTAATAGCCCTTTTGGATCTCGTCGATGACTTTTCCTTTAAGGGATGGGCTTGGGGCGGGTACTTCGGTGATTGCTTCATGTTTCTCTACGTCAAAGTCCGTATGGATACTGTTCATTGCCCTGAGTCCTCTGGCCTGAAGGGTGGCGCGCAGCTTGGAGAATACCAGCTGTACTCCTTCCCTGATCCGGTCGATGTTGTCAGCGGTCTGCAGTTGCTTCTCAGCCCGGTCGACGTCGTCGAGCACGTCCAGCAGGGAGATGATCACTTCCTTGCCCGCGGTTTGGCGCAGTTCAAGGCTTTCCCTTGCGCTGCGTTTCCGAAAATTATCGAATTCAGCGAAGAGCCGGAGGTATTTATCCTTTTGTTCCTGGAGCTCGTCGCGGAGGCGATCTGACTCTTCTTCGGCAGCACTCATTTCGCTAAGGTGGGTGGAGCCGGCAATATTTTCATCTGTATTGAGATCATCCAGCCTTTCGGGTCCATTATCTTTCCTGTTCATTTCTGACATAGACATAAAAATTAGCGTAAATATAAGCAAGTCAATATTCTTGCCAACCCCGACAATGAGACAAAATGTCTTGATAAAAAGGCTTCGCTGGCAGTTCGGCGGGGTGAATTCGGGCAGTTGCGTTGCAACCGGTTGCGTTAAAATTAGGCTGAATGCTCGGAGTTTAGAATTAATTTGCGGCATTAAATTTCAACCCGCCGGGGCGGAGAGGTCGCATGAGGGATGAATCTAACCAGATGGATATTAATCCGTTACATACAGATCAATTACCGCAGTGGTGGATGCTTGCCCTGGAAGGGGATACGAATGCTTTTCATTCGATCCATGGAGTATTGTTCCGGGGCCTGTACGATTACGCCTTGAAATTGTTGCAGGATACGCAGCAGGCGGATGATGCGGTGCAGGAATTGTTCGTCAGGATATGGGTCAAGCGGGTGGCGATCGGGCCGTTGCAGAAAGTCAAGCCGTATTTTTTTACCGCCTTGCGGCGACAGGTACTCAATCAGCTTCGCAACAAGAAATCGCGGGAGTTGAGGATCGGATTGCTGCCAAGGCCGGACATTGAATTTTCGCCGGAGGAGATCGTGGTGCGAAATGAGGAATACGTGACCCTGCAAGCCAAAATTGCGACGCTGCTGAACGAGTTGCCCAAGCGGCAAAAGGAGGTGATCTACCTGCATTATTTCGAGGAGATGAATTACACGCAGATCGCGGAGGTGATGGGGATCCATTATCAGTCGGTGCTGAATCTTACGCAGAAAGCGCTCCGGAAGTTAAGGTCTGCGGACCTGTTGACCGTCCTGGTCACGTTGGCAGCGGTCTTCGTTGCTTTGAAAAGCGTGCAATAAAAAAAATCTTTAAAAAAAGAGTATCTGATTTCCGCCTGTGTGTCTTTAGCAGTAAAAGCTGAGCATGGACGAATTTTCTACAAACAGGAATGACCGACAAGGGTTGCCTTTTGGTTTTCGGCGGAAGCCGCTGGACGAGCGTGTTCAGGAGGAGAACTGGGCGGCGGTGGAGAATGGGATAAGGCAAACGGCGGCGACGCCGGCAGGGATGACGGAGGTTGCGCCGGTACGGGCGATCAGGGGTCGATGGGTATTAAAGGTTGTGTCGGCTGCCGCGGCGATAGCCGCGTTGGTCATTGGTATCTGGTGGGTGAGTACCCGGACGGGTCATCCTGAAGAGATGGCGGTCATCAAGACAGGTTATGGGGAGATCAAAAATATTCTTTTGCCGGACAGTTCGGTAGTGGTATTGAATGCAAATTCTTCCCTGCGCATGTCTTCTTCATGGACGGAGACAGGCGGTCGCCAGGTTTGGCTCGAAGGGGAGGCCTATTTCCAGGTGCAAAAGAAGGCATCGACGGCCCGGAAGTTCGTAGTTCATACTAAAGAAGTGGACGTAGAAGTCCTGGGCACCAGGTTCAATGTGAATACAAGGCGTCAGCGGGCGATCGTTTCGCTGGAAGAGGGGAAGGTACGGTTGTCCATGAACGGTATAGTGACCGCCGTGATGGAGAAGAAGGCCGGGCTGGTCATGCGGCCGGGGCAGGTAGCCGAAGTAGATGAAGATCTCCAGGCCAAGGTGAATGAGGATAAAGATGTGTCAACACGGTCGGGCTGGTCGCGGCATGAGTTCCATTTCGATCATACCTCACTTGGCGAGATTGCGCACCTGGTGCAGGATACATACGGGTATGAGATGGTGGTGGAGGATTCCAGTATGCTGGAGAAGCAGATCTCGGATGCCGGCGGGGTCCGGGTATCGGATGTAAAAGATCTGGTCAAGGTGTTGATGGTTGCGTCCGGCTATAACATGCAGATAAGGGAAAAGAAGATATATGTAACGGGTCATTAACCCTATTAAATACGATACGCTTAAAAAATGCTATATGAGAAAAAGAACCTTAACAGGTAGGTTGTTGCTATTTGCCTTATTCTTTCTTGGTTGCAGCAATCTTATGAATGCCCGCTCACAGAACGCGATGCTGGCGTCTTATGCACAGGCCAGTCCAACTTTATCCAATCAGGTTCCGGGAGGGCTGAGGGACCAGGCCAGGGCTTTCTCCAGTCTGCTGGCTGAGGCCAGGAAGATGTTCGACGTCGATTTTATTTATGAGTCCAAGATACTTCCAACCGCAAGGCTGGTGATGGATGTCGACAAATACAAGACGGCCGAGGAGTTTCTGAATGAGTTGTTGAAGCCTTATAATCTGCGGTACAAGAAGGTGCTGCCGAAGGCTTATGTCATTTATTCCAACAATTCCGAGCTGAGGCGGCTGATCTCTGCGATGGACCATCCCGACGGGGTGACGCCGGAAGAGCAGAACCGCGGAGGTTCAGAAGCGGGGCGGGCGGTCCCTGTAACCGGCCGGATCCTGGACTCGAAGGGAGCGCCGTTGGAGGGGGTCAGTATTACGATCAAGGGAACGTCCAAGGGTACGCTGACGGATCAGAACGGTGATTTCAAGATCCAGGTGGAGAATGAGAATGCGGTGCTGGTATTTTCGCTTATCGGTTATCAAACGATCGAGCAGGCCGTCAATGGCAAGTCCGAGATCCAGCTTTCGATGACGACGCAGACGCAGTCGTTAAACGACGTGGTGGTGGTTGGATATGGAACGCAGAAGAAGAGCGTCGTGACGGGGGCGATATCGAGCGTAAAGGCGAGCGATCTGGAGGATCAGCCGGTGTATCGGGTCGAGGACGCGCTGCAGGGGCGGACGACGGGGGTAACGGTGATCGCCAGTTCGGGTCAGCCAGGCGCTGCGCCTACGGTGCGGGTCAGGGGTACGACTTCGATCAACAACAGTGATCCGCTGTATGTCGTCGACGGGGTGCCGCTGGATGACGGCGGGTTCGACTATTTGAATGCCAGCGATATCGAGTCGATAGAGGTTCTGAAAGACGCGGCTTCAGCAGCTATTTATGGAACCCGTGCAGCGGCCGGGGTCATCCTGGTGACGACCAAGAAAGGGCGGGTCGGCACGATGCGGGTCAGCTACAATGGATACTATGGCAGCCAGGCGCCGGCGAGGAAGCTGAGTCTGCTGAATGCTACGCAATATGCCACGTTAAGGAATGAATCTTCGGTAGCGGGCGGCGGCGGCATTCTTTTCCCCGATCCGGCATCGCTGGGCAACGGTACGGACTGGCAGAAGCAGATCTTCGATAACAATGCCAGCGAGAACAGCCATGAGCTAAGCCTCAGCGGGGGAACGGAGAAGTCCACCATGTATATGTCGCTTGGGTATTTCGATCAGAACGGGATCGTCGCCTCGCCAATCTCCTGGTACAAGCGGCTGACGGCGCGGGTCAATGGGGACCACAAGCTCAAATCCTGGCTGCACGTGGGAGAAAATATCGGCTATTCGTATATCAAGAACCAGGGGCTGGGCAACACGAACAGTGTGTTCGGCGGGCCGCTGAGCTCGGCGATCAATCTCGACCCGATCACGCCGGTGGTGATCACGGATCCGAACATTCTGAACAATCCCACCAGCATTTATAATACGGAGCCGGTGGAGCGGAATGCGGCGGGGCTGCCTTACGCGATCTCCAACTATGTCGGCCAGGAGGAAACGAATCCGCTGGCATATATCCAGGTGAATAAGGGCAACAGCTATAACTGGTCGCACAATTTGGTCAGCAATGGCTTTATATCGGTCCTGCCGATCAAGGGACTAGAGATCAGGTCTTCGATCGGCGCGAAGCTGGCCTTTTACGGAAACACGAGTTTTACGCCCATCTATTTTCTGAACAACTCCACTTCCAACCCGATCACGAACTACTACCAGGAGTCCGACCAGGTCTTCGTCTTTGATTGGGAAAATACGGCGTCGTATACCCGCAGCGTCGGGCTGCACAATTTCACCGTGTTGGTCGGGACCGGCGCCTGGAAGAATATGGGCTATGGGCTGAATGGAAATTTCCAATATGAGCCGGTCAATTCGCTGGGTGCGGCTTCGCTGAATTATGGCGGGGGGCTGCCGAATGCCGATAAGGTCGCCAATGGTTTCAACAATGTGGATCACACGCTCAGCTCGGAGTTCGCCCGGTTGAATTACAGCTATGACGACCGGTACCTGTTGACCGCACAGCTCCGCCGTGACGGTTCTTCCCGTTTCGGCCCCAACAAGAAGTATGGCTATTTTCCCGGTGCATCGGTAGGCTGGGTGGTCAGCCGGGAGCATTTCTGGCCGGTGAACAATACCGTCAATTTCCTGAAGATCCGGGGAAGCTATGGGGTAACAGGGAGCGAAAATATCCCGGATTTCGCGTATGTCTCTACGGTCAGCGGTGGCCGCAACTATAGTTTCGGAACCACTTATCAGCAGGGGTACAGTCCCAATGCACCGCCCAACCCCAACCTGAGTTGGGAACAGACGACACAGGTCAATGCGGGGTTCGATGCGGTCGTAATCCGGAATTTGTCGGTTGGCTTCGACATCTACAACAAGAAAACAACCGGGATGCTGCTTCAGGAGCAACTGCCGCTGTATGTCGGAGCATCCGGCGAGCCTTATGGAAATATTGCCGATATGACCAATAAGGGTGTGGAGTTGGAGTTGGGATACAACAGGAAGATCGGGGAAGTGAGTCTGGGGATCAAGGGAAATGTGTCGTATTTGCAAAACAGGGTGACGAGTTTGGGTGTAACGCCTTACCTGGTCGGCACGACGCTGGTCGGGAGTGCGTATGAGCTGAACAGGACTCAGCCGGGCCATGCGATAGGATCGTTTTACGGCTTTCAGACACTGGGCATTTTCCAGACCCAGGATCAGATCAACAGCTATGTGAATAAGAGCGGGCAGATGATCCAGCCCAATGCCAAGCCGGGGGATTTCAAGTTTGCCGACCTCAATGGGGATGGATCGATCGATGCCGGGGACAGGACTTTTATCGGCGACCCCACGCCCAAGTGGACATATGGGGCTACGATCACCGCTGCCTGGAAGGGATTCGATGTTGTGGCGTTCGGGTTGGGTGTTGCGGGGAATCAGATCTGGCAGGGGTTGCGGCGGCTGGATATTGCGCAGGCCAACTATCAGACCAAAGCGCTTGGGCGCTGGACCGGTCCCGGGACGTCGAATAATTTCCCGCGGCTCGTGGATGGGGATCCGAACGGCAATTTCACGAAGCCTTCCGCCTTTTACCTGGAGAGCGGCGCTTTTTTCCGGATCAAGAACCTGCAGATCGGGTATACATTACCGCAAAGCCTGGTCAGCCGGTACGGCATCCAGAAGCTGCGGCTCTATATCGCCGGGTACAATCTCTATACTTTCACCAAGTATGACGGTTATGATCCTGAGATCGGCGGCGGCGGGGCCACCAGTATCGACCAAGGGATCTATCCGCAGGCAAGGACCTGGCAGGGTGGGGTAAGCGTAACATTCTAACGATTAAAAATTCAGTGGATATGAAAACAAAATTTATTAAATATTCTTCCTTTTTTCTTATCACGCTTGTTCTAATGGTGGCGTGCAGTAAGAAATTCCTGGAGCCGAGCCCGCAGGGAACGGTGTTGCAATCGACCTATTATCAGAATCCTGCCGAAGCGCTGGATGGTGTCGTGGCGGCCTACAACCCATTGGCGTGGACGACGCTTAGCTCGTATTGTCCGAAGATGGTCATCTTCAATGCGGCGTCGGACGATGCGTATGCAGGAGGCGGGAATGCCTCCGACAATCCGGGGATACAGGCCCTCAATACGTTTACGATCCAGGCGGCGACGGCCAATGTGCCGCCGGATCTCTGGCAGCGTAACTACAATGGTGTCTCCCGGTGCAACACGATGCTCGAAGAGTTGCCGACGGTTCCGGGGTTAACGGCCGACCTGCTGGCGCGGTACACGGCGGAAATGCATTTCCTGCGGGCGTACTATTATTTCGACCTGGTGCGGGAATTCGGCAATATCCCGCTGATCACGACGGTGCTGCAGCAGAATCAATGGTTCAACCAGCTGCAGGTCAAACCGGCGCAGGTATATGCGCAGATCGAGGCGGACCTGAATGCGGCGATACCCGATCTCCCGGCGTCGATCAATTCGGCTACGGATGGTGGCCGGGCCACCAAGGGGGCAGCGCAGGCGTTGCTTGGGAAAGCGATCATTTATGAGAATAACAATTCGAGGATGACTGAGGCTGCCGCGCATCTGGATTCGGTGAATACGTCGCCCAATTATTCCCTCCTGCCGAATTTCGGGGATATTTTCAACCCGGGAAACAAGTTCAATTCCGAATCGGTGTTCGAGATCGTTCACACTTCAGCATCAGGGGTGACCTGGAATAATTTCTCTTTCGATCAGGGGAATGTAGGGGTCCAGATGGTCGGGCCGAGGGGTTATTCGGGGCCGGTCTGGGAGTCCGCGAATGCGGGTTATGGTTTCAACCCCGTTATGCTTGACCTGGTGAATGCCATGAAGGGTGATCCGCGATATCCGTATACCATCAACAATATCGACAGCCTGAAGGCGGCGGGTTATTGCTCGTATGACAATACAGGCTATCAGAATACCGGTTATTTTGTCGCCAAGTTTGCACCGCTCGCCGCGTATCAGAGTACCGTCGGGGTTATTCCGCTGAACTGGACGAATGATGAGATCGAGATCCGGCTGGCGGATACGTACCTTTTGGAAGCGGAAGCGTTGGTGAGGGGTGGAGGAGCGGCGCCGTCGGGGCTTACGGCTCAAAATTTCCTGGACAGGGTGCGGACGAGGGTAGGGTTGTCTTCTGTCCCGGCGACGCTGGACAATATCTACAACGAGCGCCGGCTGGAGCTGGCTACGGAGGGGAGCCGCTTTTTTGACCTGGTGCGAACGGGGCAGGCGGCGACAGTGCTTGCGTCGAAGGGGTTCCAGGCCGGGAGGAATGAAGTTCTACCCATCCCGCTACAGGAGCTCAATAACACAAAGCTGGTTCAAAATCCGGGCTACAATTAACATTTATGAGTAAAAATCATTGCCATATGCCATTTAAAATCGTTTTTCTCTCCCTGCTGGCGACCACGGCCGTTTTGTTGAATCGGTGCACACCCGATAACAAAAACGCAAGCTTAGGGGCTCCGCCCAATGCCACGTTCACGGTGAGTCCCCTGAGCGGCAAGGCCAATTATTATGTGGCTGCTGCTAGCGGTTCGGGTATTTTTCAGTATTATTGGAATAGGGGCGACGGCTCCGCCAGTGCTCTTGGCGGCGCGAATGACACGATATTCTATCCCCTGGCCGGGAATTACCGGGTCACTCTGACGGCTTTCGGGCATGGCGGGTATGACTCGGTCACGCAGATCGTGCAGGTAGACAGTAATGCGCCTCAGGTGAATGTGCTGGTGAATCCGAGCCTGACGACGGACAGCGGGTGGACGGTGTTGAATGTGGGCGGTACGCAGACCACTATTGCGTTCACGCCGCAGGGGCTCAATTTATCGAATGCGCCGGGCAGCAGCACCAACGGAGGTGTCTATCAGGCGGTACAGGTTAAGGCAGGAGTTGTGTATACGTTTTCGGCTACTGTGATGACGCCGGGATCGAGTGGTACCTGGGTCGAGTTTTATTTCGGGACGACGACGCCGACTCAGGGCAGCGATTATACGAACAACAAGTTGTGGTCGCTGAACACTTTTGCGGGTTGCGGTTCAGGGCCAGAGAGCGGAAATATCGTGCAACTGAACTGTGCGGGTTCGGGAGCGTCCACGGGGCAGATCACGTTCCTACAGAATGAGACCATATATTTTGTGATCAAAGCGGGCAGTTATCAGGGCACTTTGGGGGCGGGCGGAGTTACGGTATCGAATGTTGTGCTGGATATGCCGCCGCAGTGATAAATTTGCAATTATGAGTTGGAGCAAGCATGTTTATGGGTTGGTATTTTTTGGCATGGTAGCCTGTTCGAAAGGCGGCAGCAAAGGAGGACCGCCCGCGGAGCCGTCGGTGAAAGTGTCGGATGTATCGGCCAGCCGGCAGGCGCAGGCGACAGCTTTCCGCTTCTACATCGATCTGAGCGCTGCCAGCCAGCAAAAGGTATCGGTTCAATATGCGACCACGGATGGCACGGCCAAGGCCGGAGTAGACTACACTGCGGTTTCGGGCACGGTAAGCATCCCGGCGGGGCAGACGGAGACATACGTCGATGTGCAGGTGACCGGTGACAGTTTGCGCCGTACGGATCAAAGCTTTTATATGCAACTCAGTACGCCGGTCAATTGTACGCTCGGCACTGCGCAGGCGACGGGCACGATCGTCAATTCCGATCTTCTTTATCTGCCGACCGATACGACGGGGTATTCGACACCGGCCAGTTATCCGGGTTATCATCTGGCCTGGAGTGACGAATTCAATGGAAATGCGGTGAGTACGCAGAACTGGACCTATGATATCGGGAACAACAATGGCTGGGGCAACAATGAGTTGGAGAATTACACATCCAGCACGAATAATGCTTTTGTGTCGGCGGGGAATTTGATCATCGAAGCACGGAACGAATCGAACAACGGGTTTAATTACAGTTCGGCGCGGCTCAAGACGGAGGGTATCCAGCAATTTACGTATGGCCGGATCGATATCCGCGCCAAGGTGCCGGTGGCGCATGGGATGTGGCCGGCCTTATGGATGTTGGGGTCCGATATCGGATCAGTGAACTGGCCTGGCTGCGGGGAGACGGATATTATGGAGCTGGTGGGCAGCAACCCGAACCGGATCACGGGGTCGATGCACTGGCAGAATTCGGATGGGTCGGAGGGGACGTATAACAATAATTACTACCTTTCCGCCGGAGATTTCTCGCAGCAATTCCACGTGTTCAGCCTGCTGTGGCAACACGATACCGTTCAGTTCTTTGTGGATGACAGTCTGTATGTCAATGGCAGCATCAATAATGTGACGACCGGAACATATCCGTTCAATTTGCCATTCTTTTTCATCTTCAATGTGGCGGTTGGCGGAAATTGGCCGGGCCCGCCGGATAATACGACAGTCTTTCCGCAGCGGATGTTCGTGGATTATGTGCGGGTGTTCCAGCAATAAAGACGTTAAATATGAAAACGAAATTCAGGAGTTGTTTTTTTGCCGTGGGGGTGCTGATGGTGAGTGCGTGCTCATGCGGCAAGAGCGGCGGTACGTCCACGCCGACCCATCCGGACACCTCAACCACGCCGGTCAATTCGCAGGTTGCGTTCTGGCTGACCAACCCGGATGGGAGTCAGTTGTTGAATAAGCAAAATGTGGCCTTGAATTTTTCAGCCGGGACGGCGGTGCAGCCGGTCATTACGGTCGACACGACGACGACCTATCAGACGATGGATGGCTTTGGGTATTGCATGACGGGCGGCAGCGCGCAGCTGATCTATGGGTTGTCGCAGGCGCAGCGGCAGGGGTTGGAGAAGGAACTGTTCACGACGGATAGCACTTATATCGGGGTCAGTTATCTGCGCCTCACGATGGGCGCGTCGGATATGAGCGCGAGGGTATTTTCATACGATGACAATGCGAGTCCTTCCCAGCCGGATACTACGTTGGCGAATTTCAGTTTGGCGGATGATAACCTATCCCTGGTGCCGTTATTGAAAGAGATCCTGGCGATCAGCCCCAATATCAAGCTGCTGGCGACGCCCTGGTCTCCGCCGACCTGGATGAAGGACAATGATGAGGCGTCGGGCGGGTCGTTATTGCCCCAGTATTACGGTGTGTATGCACAATATTTCGTCAAATATATCCAAGCGATGCAGGCGAATGGCATCCATATCGAAGCGATCACGCCACAGAATGAGCCGTTGAATCCGAGTAATAACCCTGCTTGTGTGATGCAGGATACGGCGGAGGATATTTTTGTGAAGAATTATCTTGGGCCGGCCTTTCAGGCTGCGGGTATTACGACGAAGATCATTGTCTACGATCACAACTGTGATCGACCCGATTATCCGGAGTATATCCTGGGGGATGCCGCGGCGGCGCAATTTGTGGATGGATCGGCTTTTCACCTGTATGCAGGGAGTATTTCGGCTTTGTCGGGTGTGCATACGTTATTTCCGAACAAGAACTTGTATTTCACCGAGCAGTATGTAGGAGGGCCGGGCAGTTTCCAAAACGATATGGATTGGGCGGTCAAGAACCTGATCGTCGGAGCGTCCAGGAACTGGAGCCGGAATGTGCTGGAGTGGAATCTGGCGGCGGATAAGAATTATGGGCCACATACGGTCGGAGGCTGCGGCAATTGTCTTGGCGCTTATACGATCAACGGGACGGCGGTGAGTAAGAATACTTCCTTTTATATTATTGGGCATGCGAGTAAGTTCGTCGTGCCGGGGTCGGTGCGGGTGGCGTCGAATATTGTGGGGAATTTGCAGAATGTGGCGTTCCTGCGGCCGGATGGGAAAAAGGTATTGATCGTGCTGAATGATGAGGTGAGTTCTGCCACGTTTACGGTGCAATTCAATAATCAAAATTTTTCAACGAGTTTAGAGGGATATGCAGTGGCGACGTTTATTTGGTGAGGGCGTGGTACCTTTGCGGCCATGACAAAAGTATATTTGAAGAAGAAGATCAGCCGGCGGGTAGAGAGCGGGCATCCCTGGATCTTTGCGAATGAAGCCGGATTGGTGGAGGGAGAGGTGAATGGGGGTGACACGGTTGAGGTCTGTACGTATGACAAAAAATTTATCGGGCGGGGGTATATCAATCCCAAATCCCAGATCCTTGTCCGGTTGCTGACGCGGGAACGAGGTGAAGTGATCGACGATGGATTTTTCAGGAACCGGCTGAGGCAAGCCTGGGAATACCGGCAGCGGATCGGCTACACAGAGAACTGCCGGTTGGTGTTTGGCGAGGCGGATGATCTGCCGGCGCTGATCATCGACAAATTCAATGACTATTTTGTGATCCAAACGCTGGCGCTGGGCATGGACCGGTGGAAGCCGGCTATTGTCGCTGCGTTGGAGGAGATATTTCAGCCAAGGGGGATCTATGAGCGGAATGATGTGCCGGTACGGGAGTTGGAGGGTTTGCCACAGATCAAGGGTTATTTATCGGCGCCGTTTGAGACGCGGATCGTCATTCAGGAAAATGGGTTGCAAATGGAGGTCGATCTGGCGAATGGGCAAAAGACGGGTTATTTTCTGGACCAGCATGATAACCGGCGGGCGATACGAAGTATTGTCAAGGGCGCGGATGTGTTAGGGGCATTCTGTTATACGGGGAGTTTCGAGACGCATGCAGGGTATTATGGGGCGAGGTCGGTGCTGGGGCTGGATATTTCGGAGGCCGCGGTCGGCCAGGCCCGGCGAAATGCGGAGTTGAATGGGTTGAGTGGGGTTTGCGGGTATGAGGCGGTCAATGCATTCGATGCATTAAAACAATGGAGTAAGGAGGGGCGGCAGTACGATGTGGTGATGCTGGACCCGCCGGCATTTACGAAGAGCAGGGAGACGATCCAGAAGGCGATTACGGGATATAAGGAGATCAATCTGCGGGGGATGAAGCTGGTGAGGCGGGGCGGGTTTTTGGTGACGTCGTCTTGTACGAATTTGGTTAGTCCTGAGCTATTTCTGGACACGATACAACTGGCGGCGAAGGATGCGCGGCGTCGGCTGCGGCAGGTCACGTTTGCGGCGCAGGCAAGCGATCATCCGATCATAGAGGGGTGGGAGAATACGAATTATTTGAAGTTCCTGATCGTGCAGGTGTTATAGCTATTTATTCAGCAGGAAGATACCGGAGTCGGTGATATTGCCGGACTGGTCGCGGAGCTGGAAGGTATAGAGGCCGCGGGAGAGGTCGCTGAGGTTGAGGGTGTAGTGGTCGACCATGTCGGGGATGTCTTTGACCATCTTACCTAAAAAGCTGAAAATCTCCAATCTATAGGAAGTATTGGGTTCTTTGTCGAGTTCGAAGATGATGTAGGAAACAGCGGGGTTCGGGTAGAATTTTTTGACAATTTTATGCTCATTGTCGGGCATAGAACCCCGCACCTGGCTTCTGGCCTGGGCAGTCGTCAATAAGATAATGGATACCAAGATGTAAAGAATCCTCATGCCGGGGTATTGTTTACATGTGTTTCCAAAATAATTAGTTTCCTTTAAATATACAAAAAAGATGCCTAAGAAAATGCTAAATATTGATAAACGTTGATAATGCCTAAAATATTGCGTTGATAATCAATTATTTAATTGTGACAGGGTGGCGTGGATGGCGTCAAAATCAGGGAGATCGGTGGCTTTTTCGAGGACTTCGGCGTAGCGGACAATCCCCTGTTTGTTCACAATAAATGCGGAGCGTTTGGATACCCCGTGCATGTCAAATACGAAATTATCGTAGAGGGCGCCGTAGGTGGTGGAAATGGTTTTGTTGAAATCGCTGAGGAGGGGAAAATTAAGGTGTTGGTCTTCTTTGTATTTAGCCAGGGTGAAAACCGAGTCTACGCTGATGCCCAGGACCTGGGCGTTAGCCTGGTTATAGAGAGCGATATTATCGCGCGTGCTGCAAAGTTCTTTTGTGCAGGTACCGGTGAATGCCTGGGGGAAGAAAAGGATAAGAACATTCTTTCCGGCGAAGTCGCTCAGGGATACCTGTTGTTTGTCCGAATTATATAGGGTAAAATTTGGCGCCGGTTGGCCGACCTGGATGGGATTGGAGCTCATGATAATTATTTAGGTTGCGAAGTTAGTGGATTTTGATTTTAGAATTTCGGGCAGAGGTATCGGGGGTTTTCGTGTTCGAGGAAACCGATATAAGAGAGGGAGAGTTCGAAGCCCCCCCGGCCTTCGCTGACGGTCTGGAGGGAGGAGATGTTGACGTCGTAGCTTAGTCCTATGGTGAAGGCGTTGGATTCCAGTTTAATGACGGGGATGATTGCATCACCCCAACGGATATACGAGCCGAAATTGAAGGTATAACCGCTTGTCCCGGGTTCCTCATCCAGTTTATAGGAGACCATGACGCCGCCGATGGATTCCTGGAAGGAGCCTTGTTGGGAGTGATCTGCCTGGATGGTAAATCCCAGGTAGTCGTTGATGATGGCGTGAACGCCGGCGGAGACAACGACTTTAGGGTCCAGTTCGATGGTGGGGTTCTGATAGAAGGAGTTCTTTGGCCTGTTCAGGTGGAAATAGCCCACGCCAAAGTAAAGGGTGTTTTTGTAGTCGGCGCCGAAGGCCGTATTGAAGCTAATGCCCAGGGCGCCGTCGATGTAGCGGATGGTTGGGGTGGTTATTGTCTCGCCGTTGGGGAGGGCGGGGTCGTAGGCGGTGCCGTTATACTGGCTGTTGGTGGTCACTTTCGACATGTCGAGAGTCTTTTCCACTACTCCGCCCATGAAGCCCAGTGCGAGGTACATGGGTTTTTGGTTGCTCAGGGACTTATGGTAGTTGAGTGCGGGCATCACCTCCGTTGTGGTAAGGGCTGCGGTGCCGGCTTTGTCGTAGAGTATTTCGAGGCCGGTGGTCAGGTAGTCGTTGGCCTTTCCGATGTTCCATTTGTATTCGCCGCTGAGGGAGCCGGTCCGGTAGGCGTTATTGAAGCTGTTCCATTGGTCGCGAAAGAGGGTCGAGATACGGTAATCGCCGGTGAAGACGCCTGCCAGGGCGGGATTGCGCAGCAGGGGCGATTCGTAGAACTGGGAGAAATGGATATCCTGTGCCCGGGCAAGGTCATTTACCAGGAGGAGGGTCCCGGTTAGAAAGGAGAGCAACAAGAACTTTTTTACTGCCATCAGGATAATTCGTTTATCGGATCAGTGTCACGTTGCCGTGAAGCGCGATGACCTGTGCGTTGTTACAAATCACTTCCACGATATAGACATAAGCATCCATCGGGGCGGGTTTACCATTAAAGGTGCCATCCCAGCCCATTGTTTCGGAGTTCGCGGGGAAGTTCTTACGCTGAAAGACCATCTGGCCCCAGCGGTTGAAAATGCTCATCGACTGGATATTATAGAGGCCCGAGCCCCGTGGAAAGAAGTAGTCGTTGACCCCATCCCCGTTTGGCGAGAAGGTATTGGGAACGAAATAATTCCCTTCGTTGCAAACGGTGGTCACCAGGATCGAGGCGGTATCGGTGCAATTGTTTGAGTCGGTCACCAATACGGAATAGGTTTGGGCAAAGGTCAGGGTGGCTGCCGGGTTGGGGCATTCGGTGCAGCTCAGGTTTACCGCGGGTGTCCAGGCCCAGGTAGTGACATCGGGGCTATAGGTGAAGGGGATGGTAACGGGGACGTCTACCGGCGTAGAGATCTGTTTTGGCCCTTTTATGGTGGGATTTGGATTGATCGTAATCGTCGCAGCAGTCGTGTCGTTGCAGCCGCGGAAGACGGATGCCGTGAGGGTAATGTTGTACGTGCCCGCGCCGGCTTTCACCAGCGGGTTTTGGACGTTGGCGGTCTGGCCGTTGCCAAAATCCCATTGCCAGGTAATGGTATCAGGATCGGGCACGGCGAGTTTGCCTTCAAACTGGACCAGCCCGGCGCAAAGGTTACCGGAATCGGAAATAATGATCTGAGGTGTTTGGTAGATGCGAATGGTATCGGTATAGCTTGCGGTGCAGTTTGCAAGGGTGATGACATTCAGGGTGACAGGCATAAATCCGGGAGTGCTATAGTAGTGGGTTGTATCGAAGGGGTTCGACAGCGGCGGCGCCTGGGCTGCACTGCTGCCGTCGCCAAAGGAGAAGGTTTTGCTCAGCACTCCATTATTGGTGATCGTGAAATCGTTGAAGGTTACGAGGCCGGAATCGCAGAAGGCGGTCGGGATCGCGGTGAAGAAAGGAACTGCGCCCAGAACGGTCAGGGCGGTATCGACGATGGGGACTATACATCCGGTGGCGTCGGTTAGAAGGAGGTAGGGGACGAAGGTGTTTGGGCTTCGGTAGGTGTGGATCGGGGCGACGTTTTGAGACGTGTCGACTGAATTGTCGGCGAAATACAAGGCGAATCTGGTATAAGGCGGTGGGGCGATCGTGAATTTGGCTACGACGGAATCGCAGGCCGTTTTGGGTGTGAATGTGAAGATCGTCGTGTTCGGGTTTGTCAGGTAGACTTTCCGGCTGGTGGAGTCGAGACAGCCGCCGGGTCCCTGGACCACGAGGGTAGCAGTAAAGGTATCCAGCTGGCTGTAGAAGTGCTCGGTGCTTGGGGCAAGGGGCAATGTTTGACCGTCGCCAAACTCCCAATAGAGGGAGTCATAGTTCTGACTGTTGGAGGTGAACAGGGTTTGCAGCGGAATGCAGATGGCGGTGGTGTCCGCAATGGTAAAGGCGGCAGTGGGTGAAACAATTTTGATATTTTCCGAAGTGTCGGTCGTACAACCGTATTTGTCAGTGATCGTTTCTGTTACGATATAGGTCACGCCGCTTACTGCGGGGAAGGAATGTTGGGCATTTTGTTGGGTGGAAGCGCCCGGACCGGTGCCGTCGTTGAAGTTCCACGAGTAGGTTAGTCCGTAGCCTGTTGACAGGTCGGTAAATGTTGCCAACGTGCCCGGGCAGTAGAAGCTGTCCGGTTCGATGAACAGGGCATGGGGAGAGGTGATCTGGACCGCGTTGACGATGGTGTCGAGGGCAGCGCAGTTGGCGTTATCCACTACTTCTTCTATCACGGTGTATGATCCGGTGTCCGCATACTGGTGGATGAATGGCGGGCCGGTGAAGGACTTCGAGGTGCTGTCGCCCCAGTTCCAGATATATTGGGTGTTTGCAGTGCCTTTGGCCGATGGGGTCGAGTTATCGGTGAAGGTGATGGTACTGTTGACGCAGCCGCCGGGCGGTGCGGTGAATTTGACCGTTGGGGCGGTTACGGTGATATTGGTGGGGGCAGAGGTGTATTGACAGCCGTTCTCGTCGATGACGGTTAGCGTGGCAGGGTAGGTGCCGATCACGCTAATCTGCGTGTTGAAAGTAGAGCCTGCGTGGTAGGTGAGGCCGGGTCCGAAAGACCAGATATAACCGGCGTTGGGGGTGCCGAACGGGGTCGTGGTCGAGGTTGATATCAGGGTAAAGGTTTGCTGGTTGCACACTGGGTTTGGAGAGACCGTAAAGGAAGGGTTGATGCTTTCCAGTATGATCTGTTTGCTGGCAAACGACTTACAACCTCCGTTTGTAATTTGAAGCGTAATGAGATAAGGGCCGGTGCCCGGATAGAGGTGCGGGGGTGGGAGATAGGGCGGGATACCGCTAACATAATCCGGTGATCCGTCGCCAAAGCTCCAGTCATAGGTGATGGGACCGAAAGAGGCTTTTGTAAGTGAAGAGTCCAGGAAGGAGACTATCAACCCATTGGCGACGACGGGATTGTTGGCCGCGCAGTTGACCACGTAGCCGAAATTAGGGATCGGCGGGTCGACCGTCTCCACTTGAGTAGCCAGGGTAACGCAACCGTCATGGACAACCGAAAGGGTTACCACCTCATTGCCAAACGCCAGGAACTGGTGCGAAACGGTTGCGCCGCTGTCTGTGGGGGCGCCGTCACCGAAATTCCAAAACCATTGATTGGCGGGCGTCGAGGGCGAGGAAAAGGTCACCGGGTTGGCGCCGCAAATGGGATTGGGGGTTGCGGTGAAGCTGGCAGGGGTAGGCGTTCCGACCTGGATTATGTTGTTAAAGGTTTGTGAGGCGGTGCAGCCGCTGTTGGTTGTGATCGTCAGGGTGATGGCATAGAAGCCGGCAGATGAATAGGTGAAGCTTGGATTGGCGCCTGTTGCCGTGGATGGGGTAGCTCCGGGTGCGCTCCAGGAATAGCTTGCGACGGGGTCGACGGTAGTTATGGTATAGGTCGGCGTGAATGCCTGACCGACGCAGGAGCCCTGGCTTCCCATGGTGATCGTGGGCGCCGTGATGTTGACTTCGTTATTCAGGGTTGTTGTTCCGGCGCAGCCTGCGGCGGTTGTCGCCGTCAGCTTGACGTTATAGTTGCCGGCGCTGGTATAGGTATGCGATGGGGTTGGCGAGCCGGTGGCGGTCTGGCCGTCGCCGAAGTCCCATGTCCATTGGGTGGGTGCCGGTAACGTCTGGTCGGTGAACTGGACGGTGAGGGGTGCCTGGCAGGCGCTGGTCGGGGTGGCGGTGAAGGCCGGGACCAGGGCAGCGCCGATATTTATCGTGCTGGTGGTGGTGGTCGTGCAGCTCGCGTAGATATTGGTCAGGGTAACGGTATACGATCCGGCGGCGGTATAACTATGGATGGGGTTTGTTCGATTGGATTTTTGGCTACCGTCGCCAAAGTCCCAAAGCGAGGAGATGGGAGCGGGGTTGGAGCCGTTGGAAAAGTTGATGGGAGTATTGAGACAGCCCGAGGTTGGGGCGGTAATGACGGGGGTATTGGAGGACAGGGGTACGTTCTGGGTGAGGGTGTCGGCGCAGCCAAAGCTACTTTGAGCGATCAGGGTCACGGGGTAGTTACCGGCGGAGGGGTAGGAGATGCCGCTGGGATTCGTGACATTCGAGCTGGTCGGTGCGGCGCCGCCGCCAAAGCTCCAGTTATAAGATATCGCGCCGGGGCCGGCTGTCTGGTTGAGGAAATTCAGGCTAAAGGGGGCCGCGCAGGCTCCGCCAACCTCTGACCAGGTAAAATTTGTCTGTACCCCCTGCACGAGGCGCAGGGTGCGGCCATAGGTCACCGTGGCGGAGCAGCCCCCGGAATTGGTTACGGTGAGTGAAACATCATAATAGCCCGTCTGGGTGTAATAGTGTTGGGGGGTAGCCCCGACGCCCGTGGTACCATCCCCGAAGTTCCAGGCATAGTTGGTGATCATCCCCTGGCCCGCCTGGGAGTATTGCTGGAAGACGACATAGGTCGGGGCGCAGCCCAGGTGCAGGTCGAGACCAAAGGAGACGATCGGGGAGGCGTAGACCGTGATGAAGCTGTCTTTGCGGATGGCAGCGGCGCCGCTGGCGTTCTTCACGATCAGGGTAACGTTATACATGCCCGGGGCGTTGTATTGGGCGGTCGGGGTCGGGGTACCGGAGGAAGTTTGGCCGTTGCCAAAAGACCATTCCCAGGAGGTAGGGTTATTCGTGGACTGGTCCTGAAATTGAACGTCCAGCGGGGCACATCCCGCAACCACGTTAGCGGTGAATTGGGCTACAGGTGCTTGTGCACTGACCAGGGTTCCAAGCAGACAAAGGCAACCAGCCAGGATGAATAGTTTTCCGTTCAACAAAAGGGTCGTTTAGGTATTTCGATAAAATGCTGATCATCCGCCGGTTATGCGGATGATGGCTCACGAACAGGAGATCGGGCGGTTTTCCTTAAGAAGTTGGATTATTGTTTTTTCAGCTGCAAGTAATTCGTCGTATGGTTGACGGTATCCGTGCATTGCGCGGAGACGCTGTCGGTGTAGCTATCGTCGACGTACCAGGTCTCATTCAGCTGGTTGAGCGGGTATCCTGCGCCCGGAAAGTCCGACGTGATCGTCCTGGCGGCGATATTGACCAACCAATCTCCCTGTACGGAATCCGTGTTGTTTAGAATGCCCGTTACAGTGTTATTTGCATCAAATTTAAAGAGATAGCCGGAAAAAGCCGCAGTTATATTGCTGTCATTTTGCTCATAGCCAGTCACATACCACAGCCCGTTCGTCACATCTGATATAACTGCCTTTTGTTCCTGGTTCTGAATGAGTTTCTTACAAGATGCAAGAAGGATGCCGGATAAAAGGATGAGATAAAGGTGTTTCATAGTCCAGGTATTTACTTCAAGATACAATACGAGACATTAAGATCAAAAGTCATAAATAATAACGTATTTTTTTAACAGATAGTCTAAAAAGATCCGGGTATCCAGGCTTTTCCCGGTGGCAATCTGGCAGAGCTGTTCGCTGGTATAGCGGCGGCCGTGGCGGTGGATATGGGTCCGAAGCCAGGCCAGGAGGGGGGCTGTATTGCCCTCCTTAAGGGAGGATTCCATGTTAATATCTTGATTTACAGCAGCTTCGAAGAATTGTGCGGCATAGAAGCTGCCCAGGCTATAAGTGGGGAAATAGCCAAAGCTCCCATGGCTCCAGTGAACATCCTGGAGGCAGCCGTTCCTGTCATCGGGTACATCGACGCCCAGCCATGCGGCATAGTTTTCCTTCCACCAGCGGGGGATATCGCTAACGGCCAGGGAGCCTCCGATCAGGCGTTTCTCCAGCTCATACCGGATCATGACGTGAAAATGGTATGATACCTCATCGGCCTCCGTGCGGATCAGCGAGAGAGCGACTTTGTTAATGGCTTTGTAGAATAGTTCGACGCTTACGCCGCCGAGCTGTTCGGGAAAAATGGCCTGAAGCCGGGGGTAGATCGTCTGCCACCAGGCGAGGCTTCTACCGATATTGTTTTCCCACAGCCGGGATTGGGATTCGTGGATGCTCAGCGAAGCGAATTCCCCAAGCGGCAGGCCATAGTATTGGGGTGGAAGTCCCTGTTCGTAGAGGGCATGGCCGGTTTCATGGATACAGCTCCAGGTCATGTGATTGAAATTGTTTTCGTCGAT
>DASZJO010000046.1:0-25752 GCA_035948015.1 Puia sp. | reverse complement strand
CTTCCTCGCCGCCCCCGCCACTTCACGATAAAACTCCTCATCCACCCTTATCCCCTCTTCACACACCAGCGTAACGATCGTATCCAGACATAACCCGAACTCATGCCCATCCAGGAATTCCCGTGCCAGGTCCAGATGCTTTTGCGCCAACCCCAGCCGGCCAGCCCTGGCTAATATGCTCTTCAACGTCTGTTTCATCTTACAACGCGAATTTCTCCAACTCCTTCAACTCTTTTTGGATCCGGGCATTCCAATACGCCTGCCTCCTCGCATCAGCCGAATGCCTGGTCTCCCTGTCATACAAGCTCTCCATGACCTCCCTTTCACTCTCGATCTCATCATACAACAAATTCAACTGATGAGCCAGATCGCCCCGCCTCGGCACAAACTCCTCGATCCGTTTTCGCAGCTTCCTGGCAAAGATCTCGGTAATATTAAAATGCCCCTGCTCATGGATCAGCGCCCCCTCCGTCCGTCGCCGAACCCAGGACTCAGCCTTATAAAATACCGCGGCAACCGAATCAGTAAGCCCCTCGCCGCTTAAGTTAAGTTTGTACCGAATCCCGGAAACTGTCGCCGCATCGAAAGAACTCTTCGGATCCGCCTTACCCGCAAAATCAGCCCAGGTCAACTTCACGGTCGAGTCCCAAACGATAATATCCTGCGAACGCAACTCACCGGAAAAGAATAAAGCAGCCAGGAAAATGACCAGCCCTTTCACCACATCAAAATATCAAAAAATCCCGTACTTTTCGAAAAAACTCCATGGCAATTACCCTCCGGGCCATCTTCCGCCATCCCCTCACCCGCATCGTGATCGGCCTTGCCCTCACCCTCGGCATCGGCCTCCCGGCCATGCTTGGAACCCAATCCTTATTATCCCTAACCTCCCTCCCCCAATCTGACAAAGACCCCATCGCCGGCACTGTCTTCGCCTTCCTTGTCTGCACCATCTACATCCTCCTCTACCGACGATACGAAAAACGGCGCGTGACCGAACTCTCCACCCGCCACATCGCCAGGTTCCTGACTGGCGGGATCCTCCTGGGCGCCGGACTCGCATCCGCCATCGTCCTCATTCAATTTTATACGCACGTCCTCACTGTCACCTCTACCCGCTCCTTCCTGCCCCTCCTGCCTAATCTCTGGAATACCTTCGTCAACTCCACCATCGCCGAAGTCCTGATCATCGGTATCTTCTTCCGTTTGACCGAAGAATGGCTCGGCAGTTATCTTGCACTCCTGCTGCTCGCAATAATTTTCGTTGCTCTTCACATCACCGCCCCCGGCGCCACGATCATCAGCGCCATCGCCGTATCCATGCATAGCGCTTTCCTCCTCGGGCCAATATTTATGTATACACGTAGCCTTTGGCCGCCCATCGCCATCCACTTCGCCTGGGACTTCTGCTTCGCCGGGATTTATGGAACCTCAATCAATAATTACACCATGGATACTAGCCTGCTAAACACTACAACCAACGGTTCCGAACTGCTGACCGGCGGCTACTTCGGCCCCCAGGGCTCCGTCCAGGCCGCCGCGCTTTGTCTGATTACAGGTCTTATCTTCCTTCAGCTTAGCCGAAAAAATAACCGGGTAATTCAACCCACCTTTCAAAAACGCCGCCAACCCCGTTAACCCCTGGGCATCCCCCTGCTAACCGCCGTTAACCCCAGGGCATCCCCCCGCTAACCGCCGCTAACCCCCCGGCATCTCCCCATCTTCTCCGCCAATACCGCCCGCTCCGCCTCCGTCGACGCCAGCTCGATGGCCCGCTCAAAATGCCCCATCGCCGCAACATCATCAACCTCCATATACAATTCCCCCAACAACGAGTGATAAAACAAATTGCCCTCCAGCTTCAACCCCTCTGCCTCGGATATCGCCGCTTCCTTCCCATAGACCTGCGCAAACGCAAAGGCCCTGTTCAACGCCGCGATCGGCGAATAGTCCACCATCAGCAGCCGGTTATACAGCATCAGGATGTTTTCCCACTTCTCCCGCCCATCCCGCAAATGAGTATGCCACCACGCGATACCTGCCTCCAGTTGATACCGCGACAACACCCCCGAATCACAGGCCTTTACAAAAAAGGTATTGCCCCGGTCGATCAGCTCCGTATCCCAAAGCCCGCTGTCCTGCTGCTCATACAGCACCAGCCCGCCCGCCGCATCCACCCGCGCATCCAGCCTCGACGCCTGGAAGCACATCAACGCCAGCAGCGAGTAGACATCTGATCGCACAATTCCCCTCCACGACACCCCCCGATATTCGGTCAGCAGATAGGTCAGCCGCATCGCCTCCAGGCAAAGATCCTTCCGCAATACTTTATCCGGGCTCATCGAATAATATCCTTCATTAAAGAGCAGGTATAGCGTGATCATCACCGCATCAAGTCGTTCGTTCATACCCACCTCATCCGGCAACGTCAGCGTCACTCCGCTTAGCCGCAACTTCTCCTTTGCCCGGTACAGTCGTTTATTGATATTTGCCTTCGTCGTCAGCAGCGCCTGCGCAATCTCGTCGATCGTAAATCCGCATAACACCCGTAAGGCAAGGCTGACCTGAGCCTCTACGGGAATACACGGATGACAAACCGCAAACATCATCCGCAGCTGACTATCCGTGATATTCTCGGGTGAGATATCCAATTCCGGCTCGACACTTGAAGGACTCCCCTTCACCAATTCCCCTTTGACCTTTTGTCGAAAGACCCGCTCATGCTTCAGCCCGTTTAGCGTGTTGTTCCTCGCCACCCGGTATAGCCAGCCCACCGGATTATCCGGCACGCCTTTCAACCCCCATGTCTCCGCCGCAGCCAGAAAGGTCTCGCTGACGATATCTTCGGCCGTATCCATCTGGTCGACCCCGAATCGGCTACAGATCAGCGCTACCATCTTGCTGAATTCCTGCCGGTACAGCTGCGGTATCAGGTTGGATTGATCCACCGGCTTCGGTCGTTTATTCGTTATTGTCCGGGGCAACCAGCGGCCTCACTTCAACCTTTCCATTGCCGAACAGGATCGGACACCCCTTGGCCAACTCCGCCGCTTCATCGCCATTCTCCGCCCGAACAACAATATACCCGTTGATGAACTCCTTCACCTCCGTGTACGGCCCGTCAGAGACCACCCCTTTTGGCCCTACCCATTTCGACCCCTTTACACCCAGCCGGTTGCCGCTGCTGACCAGTTTGTCCTTCGCCGCGATCCCGCCCATCCAGTTCATCCACACGGTCATCCTTTCCTGCATTTCCGCCGGCGACATCTGGGGTACAGGGCCTTGCTGTACTCTGAAAATTAACGCAAACTCTTTCATAATAATGATTTTTTAGGTTATTAATGCTCTATAGACAACCAGGCATTTCCCGATAGGACAAATGAGAGCTGCCTCTCTCAAACAATTCTTCACAAATCATTCAATCAATAAAGTACGCATTTTGCGAACTTTTCCTTTCCAAAACTCCAATCCTCAACCCTAAATTAAGCAAATTTCATCCCCCTCTATACCACAATCCGCATCCAGCCTGGGCCGCCGACCTTTTCATTCATAAATCTATTTCAATTCATCGAGTTCGCATTTTGCGAACTTTAATTTTCAAGAAACCCATAGTCGCGACCCCAAAATCCCGATTTCTTCACTCTCCTTTCACGCTAAATCCCAATCTTAAGCGTTAACTTGTTATCCGATTGGCCAGCCCGCCGCCCAACCGGCGGCACATAAGCCGATCACCTCACAATCAATATACTATGCGCAAAGCCATTCGCATCTTCTGGATCGCCCTCTTCACCGGCCTCCTTGGCTTTATCATCCTGATCATCTGCATCGCAAAAGGAGCCTTCGGCGAACTCCCCTCGCTCCAGGAACTCGAGAACCCGTCCCTCGTCCTGGCCTCCGAAGTCTTCTCCGACAACGGCGTCTCGATGGGTAAATTCTATACCAGTAAGGGCAACCGCCTGCATGTTGACTATAAGGATATCTCACCAAATGTTATCCACGCGCTGATCTCTACCGAGGACGAACGATTCTACGAGCACTCCGGTATCGACGGGAAGGCTGTTCTCCGGGCAGTCGTCAAATTCGGCAAGGACGGCGGCGGCAGCACCATCACCCAACAGCTCGCACTCAATATGTTCAACGGCGAACGGTCCCGTAACCGCGTCCGCAGAATGATCCAGAAATTCAAGGAATGGATCATCGCCATCGAACTTGAACGCAACTTCACAAAAGAAGAGATCCTCACCCTCTACCTGAACGATGTTTCCTTTAGCGATAACGTTTACGGTATCGCCGCCGCCGCCCGCACTTTTTTCCAAAAGGAACCGGATAGCCTGAGCCCCGACGAAGCCGCCGTACTCGTCGGGATGGTCAACAACCCGAGCCTTTTCAACCCCCGCACCAACCCGAAAGCTGCCGCCGACCGCCGCAACATCGTCCTCAACCGCCTCGTCAGCCATGGCTATCTCACGCCCGGAGCAGCCGACACCCTGAAAGCCAAACCCATCGACCTCAGCCATTACCGCAAGCTGGATGAGAACAACGGGATCGCTCCCTATTTCCGCGACGTCCTCCGCGGCGACCTCAAAAAATGGTGTAAGGAGCACAACAACCCCGCCACCAACCAACCCTATAACCTCTACACCGACGGACTGAAGATCTATACCACCATCGACTCCCGGATGCAGACCTATGCCGATCAGGCCGTCGACCAGCAGTTACCCACCCTCCAAAAAATGCTTGACGCCCAACACGAGATCCGCAACGGCGCCGTCTGGACAGATCATAAGAACATCCTCGACGCGGCCATGCACAGCAGTGAACGCTGGCAGGAAGAAGAGGACGAAGGAATGTCGGACGCGGCCATTCGCGCTACTTTCAACCTCCCCGTCAAAATGCGCGTCTTCGCCTGGAACGCCACACGCGAGAAAGATACCGTGATGACCCCCATGGACTCGATCCGCTATAACCGCCAAATGCTCCAGACCGGTTTTATGGTCATGGACCCCTTCACCGGCGCCGTCAAAGCCTGGGTGGGCGGCATAGACTTCCGCACCTACAAATTCGATCACGTCAACCTATCCACGAAACGTCAGGTTGGAAGCTCGATCAAACCATTCCTGTATAGCCTCGCCATCGAAGACTTTAACTTCACCCCCGCTACCTCCTGCCCCGCCATTCAGCAATTCTTCCCGGAATATAACGCTTACGTGCCCGCAAAAGCCGGCTCACACTGGAGCCCCGGCCCCTATCCGATGGCCTATGGACTGGCCTGGTCCATCAACGAAGTGGCAGCCTATATCATGAAACAGTTCGGCCCGCAAGGGCCGCAACGCTTCGCCGAATTCCTCAAACAGATCAATATCCCCACCGCCGTCCCGCCCTATCCCTCGATGGCCCTCGGCGCATGCGAGCTCTCGCTGTACGAAATGCTCGGCAGCTACACCATGTTCCCCACCGAAGGGATCAATACCGAACCTTTTTATATCACCCGCATCGAAGACAAGCACGGAAACATTCTCGCCGACTTCTCACCCCCGCATAAAGAGGTCCTCAGCCAACAAACGGCCTATACCATGACGCGAATGATGCAAGGAACCTGCGACTTCGGTACCGCGCACGGCCTCCGCCAACGCCTGGGCCTGGCCGAAATGGGCGGCAAGACAGGGACCACAAACGATAATTCCGACTGCTGGTTCATGGGCTATACCCCACAGCTCCTCGCTGGCGCCTGGGTTGGCTGCGATGAGCGATTTATCCACCTCGACGGCGGATCGGCCGACGGCGGTCATATCGCCCGCCCGATCTGGGAATACTTCTTCTCCAAAGCCCTCGCCGACAAATCCCTCGGCCTGGACCGGAACGCCCGCTTCGTCAAACCCGACAGCCTCAACACCAGGCTCCAATTCGACTACAACAGTCAGCTGGATAAAGCCCCGCCCGCCGGAGCCCAGGGTGACAACCAGGGGAACGGCGACGCCAATCAATACATGGACACCACCAAACAAAAGCCTAACCAATATTGAGCGCAGGTCGCAAACCACCCACAGCACCGCCAACCTGCATGAGATCACAGATGGCAAGGTAATTGCTTACAGTCATGGACTGACATCTCCAGATATGAAAACGATCTCTCTTATCTCCGTCCTTATCGCCTCCTGCGCCACCTTCTCCGCCACTGCTCAACCCGAAATCGCCGCAGCTGCCTCGCATCTGTCCGCCACTGCCTCAACCGCAGCCGCCTCGCATCTGCCCGCAACCGCCGACCCGGCGCCCCCCGCCCATCCCTTCCCCCAACATAACTCCTATGAACAGGGAACGATATTACCCAATCATATCAGTCAGGAAGAAATGGACGACAGCGTCCGATCCTTCTATCTTGCCTGGAAGCGCCACTATGTCGTCCCAAGTTCCCGTCAGGGTGAAAGCTATGTTTGGTTCGAAGGAACCCGCGGCACCAATATCTGCGTCTCCGAAGGCCAGGGCTACGGCATGGTCATCATCGCACTCATGGCCGGCTTCGACCCCACCGCCCAGGAGACCTATGACTGTCTCTACCGCTGGTATAAGTCGCACCCCGCCACCACCAGTTCGCACCTGATGGCCTGGACTCAAAAAAAAGATGGGATTAGCATGGACGGCGGCGCCGCCACCGACGGCGATATGGACATCGCATACTCGCTCCTGCTCGCAGACGGTCAATGGGGCCGACATAGCAATATCCCCTACCGCCAGGAGGCACTGGGCATGATTGATGCGATCCGGCACCAGGAGATCAATCAGCAGACCTACATCGTATTAGAGGACAATACCAGCAAACCGCGCAGCCATGATTACTTCGACATGCGCTCCTCCGACTATATGCCCGATCATTTACGCGCCTTCCGCGACGCCACAGGCGACCCTTTCTGGGATACCGTCATCAATAATAATTACCGCGTTTTTCACTACCTCCAAAACACCTACAGCCCCGAAGTAGGCCTTGTACCCGACTTTATAAAAAATATCCGTTTCTCACCCGAATCCTCCCCCTCCCCCGGCACCGGCCCCTTCGCTCCGCTCGGTTCCCCCGAACGCGACGCCGACGACTCCAACCTCTTCGCACAACCCGTCCAACCCAACTACCTGGAATCGAAATACGACGGTGTATATAATTTCAATGCCTGCCGCGTACCCTGGCACATCGGCGCCGATTTCCTCGTATCCGGCGACCCCCGCGCCGCAGCCTTCCTGACCCGCATCAACAGCTGGATCCGCTCCACCACCAAAGGTAATCCCGACAACATCTCCGCCGGTTACAACCTCTCCGGCGAAGACCTCCCCCACCGCTACTTCGAAGCGCTTTGCTTCATTTGCCCCTTCGCCGTCGCCGCCATGTCCGGCCCCGATAACCAGGAATGGCTAAACAAACTTTGGGACTATATCCAACATTTCAAACTAAAGGACTTCGATTACTACGACAATACGATCAAAACGCTCGATATGATCATCCTCTCCGGCAACTACTGGACCCCCGCCCCTCCCAGCGGCTCCTTTATCGCCAGCCATCATAACCCAGCCTCCAACGCCGCCAACCATCAGACCCGGTAGACTCACGGCACCAACGCCCCATTCCTCACCTCCTCACTTCCCGCCTTTACCAACATGTCCCCTTCCTTCAATTCCTTGCTAAATATTTCCGTCTTCCCGCCCTGCGCCCGCCCCGTCCGCACGTCCACCCAATTGGCCTTATGATCACCGGTTACCCGGATCACAAAGAGACGCTCCGTCCCATTGACGACCGCTGTGCTCGGCACAACAAAACTGCTGTCCTTCGCCGGCAGCGGCACCTCCACTTCCGCCACCATCCCTGGTAATAAAGTCTTATCCTCACTGTACACATCCATTTCCGTCCGCTCCGCCCGCAGCCGGTTATCCAATGCACCGGCCAGCCGCCTCACCTGCGCAGTGAATGTGCGGTTGGGCAACGCCTTGACCGTGAAATTTACCTTGTCCATATTCCTGAGATATCCCGTATACGCCTCCGGCACCGAAATGACCAGCCGCATATGCTTTTGCTCCTGCAAGGTGAATAGCGGCAACTCCGACCCCTTCCCCGACGGACCAACATACGCGCCCGGATTGACATTCCGCATGCTGATGACCCCGTTGAAGGGCGCCCTGATCTCGAGGTACTTCAACGTCTCGATAATCTCATGGTAAGCAGCCTTTGCAGCGTCCCATTGCGCATAGTCCGACTTTTGCCTGGCATCCGCCTGGTCGATATCGTTCTGCGAAATAGTCCCCGGCGTCTTGCTGGTCTCCACCACCCGGTCATAATTGGATTTACTGGCAATATAGATCGCCTCCTGCGATTTCATCTTCGATTCGGCGCTTGCCAGCTGACTCTGGATCTCAGGAGCGTCCATCGTGGCCAGCAGATCCCCTTCCCTGACCTCGGAACCGACATCCACATAGAGCTTCTTGACAAAACTGTTTACTTTAGCATACAGATCTACCTGCTGGAACGCGATCAACTCGCCGGGGACGTACAAATTGGTGGCGAACTGCGTCTTTTCCAACACAAAGGTGGGCGTAGAGGCTTTCGCACTGTCTGAACGGGCGCCAGAAGCTCCGCCGGCCGCAACGCCTGCAGCAGGAACTCCAGCAGCCGCCGCATCCCCGCCTTTCTCCCCATCCGTATTCGAGCAGCCGGTCAGCATCCCGCTGTACATAAGCGCCGCCGCAAACACTGCTATAATGGAAATTTTATTTTTCATGATGTTCATATAATGACGATATATAGTGTTTACTTTCTTTATCCGACGGGTCAAGGGATACGGAATCCGTCGTGGTCTTGCCCTGGACCCACGCAAAGATCAATGGAAGGATGAACAATGCGGCAAAAGTGCTGGCGATGAGTCCGCCGATCACCGCACGACCCAACGGCGCAGCCTGATCTCCGCCTTCACCAAATCCCGAAGCCATCGGGATCATCCCAACCACCATCGCAAGGCTGGTCATGAGGATCGGCCGCATCCGGCTGGCCGCCGCCTCCCGCGCAGCCGACAATGCATTCCCCGAATACTTGCGGAGCTCCTCGGCATTGGTGACCAGCAGCACGGAGTTGGAGATGGATACGCCGACAGACATGATCATCCCCATATATGACTGGAGATTCAGCGTCGAGCCGGTCAGCATCAATATGCTGAGCGACCCGAGAAGCACCGCAGGTACGGTGCACAGCGTCACCAGCGACACCTTGAAGGATTGGAAATTCGCCGCCAGCATGAGGAAGATCACCAAAATAGCCACGATCAACCCCGTCTGCAAACTGCTGAGCGTATCGGTTAGCACTGTGGTGAGACCCCGCGTCTCCACCACCAATCCTCTCGGCAGCTTCCCAAGCGACGCAAGCGCATGATCCACATCCACCGTCGCATGCCCGAGATCCTTTTTATACAACCCGGCAGTTACCCGCAGCACCGGCGTCACGCCATTGTCATCGGCGTCACCATAGACCGAGTCCCGCGTGATCGAGGCCACATCCCCCAACACCGGCCGGGCGGCATTAGGCGTGACCGGGATCTCATTGATATCATGGACACTGTTCATTTCGTTCGTCGGCACCTCTACCTGTACGTTGTAGCCAAGATTCGACTTTGTGTCGACCCAAAAATTTTTCTCCGTATACCGGGAGGAGGAGGTCGCGGCGATCAACGATCTGCTGATCACATCATCCGTTGTACCCAGCTGCGCAGCCCGAACCCGGTCGATATTGATGGCAAAGGCCGGATAGTGGATGGCCTCATCCAGCTGTACGTCCCGCAAATAGGGGATTTCCTTTAGTTTATCAATGACCTTCTGAGCATACTCTTCATTGATCTTTTTGTTCTTGCCCATCAGGCTGACCTCGATCGGCGTGGGCGAACCCTGGCTCAGGATCTTGTCGGTGAGCTCGATCGGTTCAAACGACACCTTCATCCAGGGCATATCCTGCGCGATCCGATGCCGGAACCGCTCTCTGAAATCATCCATGTTCACCTTATAGTCCTCTTTGAAGCTGGCCTCCAACACGGCTTCCTGCGGCCCGGCCATGAACAGATAGATAGGGTCGGTGGAGAATTGGGCGCTGTGCATCCCCACCATGGCAGAGGTCACCGCGACATTCTCATGCCCCACCATCGAATCCAGAATATGCAGCGTCCGGATCATATACTCCTCCGACCGCTCTACCCGTGTCCCGTCAGGCGCCCGCATCCGGACCTGGAACTGCCCCTGATTCGATTTCGGGAGCACATCCCTACCGATCGTATTGATCAATAAGTAGGCCCCACCGAGACCCAAAACAATATACACCATCGCGATCGGCAGCCGATACGGCATAAGGCGGTCCGTAAACCGCAGGTACCGCTTACGGAACTTATCGAACCCCGTCTCTTTCCCGCCTTCACCCGTTCCGTGTTCCATCAGTTTCTGCTTCTCCTCCGCCATATGCGCTTCACTCTCCGCCGTCAGCCCTGATGCCCTGAACTCCTCTTCGTCCGATGAAAAAGTTTGCCCCCCTTTCTTCTTATGCCCTTTCATGATCCAGTTGGCCAGGACAGGGACAAACGTCTGCGCCATCAGGTAGGAAGTGATCATCGAAAAACCGATGGCCAACGACAGCGGCAGGAACAGCGAGCCCGGAATGCCGCCCATCGAGAATGCAGGCGCAAAGACCGCCAGGATACAGAAGAGGATCAGCAGCTTCGAAAAGGCGATCTCCCGGCACGCATCCCAGATCGCCAGCGACTTGGGCTTGCTCATCGCCAGGTGCTGGTGAATATTCTCGATCGTGACGGTGGACTCGTCGACAAGTATTCCTATCGCCAGCGACAGCCCGCTCAACGTCATAATGTTGATGGTCTGATGAAAAAGGTTTAGAAAGAGCACGCCCGAGATCACACAGATCGGGATCGTCAGGATCACGATGGTGGCTCCCCGGATGTCTCCGAGAAACAACAACACCATCAGCCCCGTCAGGATGGCCCCGATAGCACCCTCACTCAACAGGTTCTTCACCGAATTGATCACATACGTTGACTGGTCAAACTCGTAGGATAGTTTGACATCATCCGGCAATTGCGCCTGAAAGCGGGGGATGGCCTTTTTCAGGTTCTGTACGACTTCCCAGGTGGAAGCCGCTGCTGCCTTGGTGATCGGCAGGTAGACCGAACGCTTCCCGTTGACCAGCGCATACCCCTGCGTGATATCCCCGCCGTCCTCCACCGTCGCCACATCCTTCAGATAAATATTTTGAACGCCGTTGACATAGATCGGGATATCCTCAAAATCCTTGACGTTTACGATGGTCGTGTTGGTAGGCGTGAGATAGTTGAGATTGCCGATCCGCACATTCCCCGCCGGGGTCGCCTGGTTATTCGTCCGCAGCGCCGCCACGATCTGGTCGGGGGTAAGGTTGTGCGCCCGCATCAGCTCCGGATTTACATTGATCAGCACGGTCCTGGAGTTGCCCCCGAATGGCGCGGGTGACACCAACCCGGGCACGCTCGTGAACTGCGATCGGACATAGATATTCGCGAGGTCCTGCAGCTCGTTATTGGACCGGATAGGACTGCTTAACACCAACTGCCCGACCGGCAGCGTGGAGGCATCGAAACGCAGGATGAACGGCGGTTGTGACCCGGGTGGAAAGTTGGCTTGCGCCCTCGTAATATAACCCGTCACCTCCGAAGCCGCCTGTGCCATATCGGTCCCCTCGTAAAAAGTCAGCTTGAGCAGCGTCAACCCCTGGATATTCCTGGTTTCAATACTCTTCACCCCACCCACGTACAAAAGCAGGTTGACATATTGTTTTGCAAAATAGGTTTCCATCTGATCGGGGGTGAAACCGCCATAAGGGTGCGAAATATAAATAACCGGAAGATCGAGCTTTGGAAAAATATCGATCTTGATACTCCGGACGGCGCCAATGCCAAAGAAAAGCAAACCGGCTACCAGCACCAGGATGGTAATCGGTTTTCTAAGCGCAAGTCTGATTAATCCCATGATTCAAAAATTCAATTAGAATTCATTAAAAAATAGCGCGAAATCTCCCGTGCTCGCCGCCTTATACAGCAAGGCCTGCCAGACATTCGTATTGATCACATCGCGCTCCGTCTCGGCCTGGTTGAGGATCGCCGCCGCCGTCGTCACATCCACGATCGTCGCCAACCCGTTCCTATACAAAGTCTCCTTCTGCAAATAGGCATCCGCCGCAGCCTTAACCTGGCTGGGCGCCTCGCGGTAATTCTCCAGCGCATTCCGGATCTTGGTGTCCGACAAGATGACCTGCGCCTGCAACTCCTGGCTGATCAACCCATACTCCTCCCTCAACCCTTCCGTGGTCCAATTCTGCGCCAGCACCTGCTGATGGATCCGCAACGGATTGGTGATATCCCAGGTGACGCCAACCCCGATCAGGTAATTGGCCGTCTGAAACCCAACCCCCTTAAAATAATTTGGTGTATACGCGTTGGGATACTGTGCACCATAATTGTAGTCGAACCCCGTTCCCCGGTCCTGAAAGACCCCAAATAGCGAAAACGTAGGATAGTTGAGCGTGCGCAGATATCTGGACTGCTGATCGCTCAACAGAACCCGCTCCTGAAAGAATTGCAACAAGGGATGATTGGCCAGCGTCTGAGCCGGCGATGCATTCAGCGCATTCGGCAGCCTTGAGACGAAACCCGAATCCAGCGAATAATTATTGGAATCCGGCGGCCGCACCTGCATGAGCTGCGCCAGCTCGTTGGCAAACTCCTGCTCGGTCTCGATGGCATTCGTCAACGCGATCCGCGCATTGGAGACCTCGGCATTGGCCAGCGAAGAATCCACGCCGGGATTCAACCCCGATTTGGCCCTCGCCCTCACTACCACCTGAAAGGAATCCGCCCGGTCGAGGTTGGCCTGCTGCGAAAGGATCAATTGCTGCGCGGCAAGCAGGTTGAGATAAGCCCCCGCCACCCGCACACTTTGCTCGAATTTCTCCTGGTCGAGATCGCTTTGGTTCAGATCGAGCCCCTTCTGCGCCACCTGGGCCTTTTGCTTATACCGGCCGAACTGGAAGAAATCCCAATTGATATTCGTCCAATATAAAGACCCGAAGGCCGCCGTCCAATTCTGTGTCGGTAACACCGGCCCCGAAGAAGAAGCCGACAGCGCTTTATAGCCGATCTGTGGCCCATAACTGGAATTGGCAGTGCCATACGCCTGCTCCCCCGCCAACGTGAGGTCGGGGAGATACTCATTCTTTACTTCCCTGACGTTCGCCCGCGCCGACTTCACATAGTCAGCCTTTGCCCGGATCGTACCATAATTGTTGAGGGCAGTCTGAACGGCTTGCCTGAGCGTTAACGCCTGCGCCGTCACCCGGCCGGCGGGGCAACCAAGCAACAGCACCCAGACTTGGACCCTAAGGAACTGTTTTGAGATCATGAAGGCAAAGGGACCGAAAGATTTTGAAGTAATCTTGAAGCGGAGACCCGCTCCGTAAATCCCACCGCTATCATATGCACCCGATCCTTAAACAAATATTCTATTGTAAAATGGCCCAGATCACAGATTTGCCTCACGATCGCCAACCCGATGCCGATCGAATCCCCGCCGGGATTCCCTTTTTTGAACCGTTCAAATAATTCCTCAACCGGCACCTGCGGCGCCAGCCCGCTATTGGCGACCACCAACCCCTCCTGCGTCAGGCGAACCATCATCCACCCTTCTGCCCCATTTGCATCCATGCCGCTCCCAACGTCCGCCGGCGCCGCATTGTGCCGTATGGCATTGCTCACCAAATTCATTAACAAAAGATCGGCGAGTGCCGGATGCAGCGAGACATACACATTCTCCCCGACCTCTGCCTTCAGGTGCAGGGACTTCATTTCAATCAGTTCTTCGAAGGAACCCAAAGCTGCCTTTACCAACGAACTCATATTAACCGATTCAGATCTGCCGTACTCCTTGTTCTCGAGCTTCGTCAACAGCGTCAGCGAGCTGTGGATCCGCGACAGCCGCTCCAGCGCATTCTGCATCTCCGCGATCAGTACCGCCTGCTCATCCCGGATGTCCGATTCCATCAAGAGATCAAGCTTGCCCCGGATGATCGCCGTAGGCGTCTGCAGTTCATGCGAAGCATTCTCCGTAAACTCCTTTAATGTCTGGTAATCTTCCTTCGCCTTTTCTGTCATCTTCCTGAGGAACTGGTTGAGCTCCCTGAATTCAGACGTCCGGGTCGCTGGAAGCCGGATCTCCTCCTTCTGCTTTAGATCGAATGACTGGATAACCCGCATCGTCCGTTTGAACGGTGCAAGGATATATTTAGAGATCAGCCCCGACGATATGACCACCAGTACCAATAGTAGCAAGAGGATCCATTGGAACGAATCCACCACCCCCGGCAACAGCTGATAGAAAGAAGGAATAAACGAATAGGTCGTCACCCGGTAGTGCTCCCCGCCGATGTTATAGTAGGAAGTGACCTGCAGTCGGTACTCCGTAGTCTTAAACTCCGGGTTCCATTCCGACCCCCGCGTATAGAACGATTTGCCCCCCTTTAGCACCGAGTCGGCCGGTATCTTCGTGACGGTCGCCCGCTTCCGCGTCGCATCCTCCGTATAATTCCCGCCCCGCCGGATCTGCTCCGCGATGATATCGTTCAGCCGCTCATGCCGCGCCACCTCCACCCGGGTGAGCTTTCTTTGGATCTCAAAATATACTATCGCCCCGCCAATCAGGAGCACGACCAGCATGATACCAAAATACCACAACGTAAATTTTGTAGTTAGCTTCATCCCTCACCCCCTTTTTGCCTTGGCATCTCCAGCCTCATCCCCCCAAATGTGAATTAAATTTATAACCCAGCCCATAGACCGTGCCGATATAGTCGTTACCCCCGGCTTGGCTGATCTTGCGCCTGAGATTTTTAACATGTTGATACACAAAATCGAAATTAGCCAAATTCTCCGTGTAGTCCCCCCAAAGATGCGCCGCGATCGCCTGCCGCGACAACACCCGGTTCTTATTCACAAGGAAGTAGAGCAACAGATCGAACTCTTTCGGCGTCGTGTCCAGCAACACCTCCCCCACCCGCACCTCGAACGTATCCGTATTCAGACTGATCTCATTGAACGACACCACGCTCGTTCCATCCAGGTTCTTTCGCCGGTAGACCGCCCGGATCCGCGCATGCAGCTCCGCCAAATGAAAAGGTTTAGTAATATAATCGTCGGCTCCCTGCTCTAACCCGATGATCTTATCATCCAGCGCATTCTTCGCCGAAATGATCAACACATTGCTGTTCTTATACTCCGTCCGGATAGATTTCAGCAGGCTGATCCCGTTGCCGTCCGGTAGCCCGATATCAAGCAGGATACAGTCATACTGAAAAAGGCCGAGCTTCTCCTTCGCCCCCTCCAGCGTCTCAGTGGATTCACACACATACCCCTCCCGCCCCAAAAAATCCCGGATATTCCTGGCCAGCTCCTGGTTGTCCTCGATAATAAGCACCTTCATGTAACCAAAAATCGGACAAAATCTTGAAGCAACCTTGAAGCGGCGTACACCCCACTCCCCCAACCGCGCCCGCCGCCTTCCTCGCCGCAGGCGAGCCCCACCCCCGTCAATCCGTCCAATCATACTTGATCAAATGCAGCCTCCTGCCATCAAACCGGTAGACCCAAAAAATCTCCCGATTGCACGTCGTGTCATCAAGCCCATTGTCATCGTCCGCCCCGTCGTCCTTACCAACCGCCGTATCCGCCGCCTTGACCGCCCGGTCTTTTTTATCGGGCCTGTAATTCGGATTGTACCCTTTAACCCCATATCGGATGATCACTAGCGTATCACCCACCTCGATCTCATACCATCGAAAACATTCCAGGTTCCCCGTTTCGTCAAGTTATCAAACCGCAATTGCCCGTCAATGCCGGCAAAATGCCGGAGAAACATCCCCGTCGTCATCATCCGGTTATTGTTGTGCAGCTCGTTGTCCAAATTAGTATCGCTGAAGTAGGAATATCCATTCTCGAAGGGCACCGGAAGCGAAAGCACCCTTGCAATGACCCGCTTGTCTCCCGTCGCAAGCAGCCGGTGTATCGCCTTGAGTTGCGCGATCAGCGACGCCCGCCCCGCCGGCACCCCCGTCAGATCGGCTGTGTCCGGAACATTCGCCACTGTACTGTCGTTAGCATCCCCCCGGCCCACACTATCCACCTTCCCACCCGCACCACCCTGGCCACAACCAACCACGACCGCGAAACCCGCAATCGCCAAAAATCTTGATATGATCATTTCCATAATTTACATCGCAGTAATTCCCGGCTGATTATCCTAACCGCCAAAGCTCAGGTCCCTGAACCATAACCGCTTTCCGTCGAAGATAAATTCCCATGTTCCATCATTGGGGCTCCAGCAGGGTTCGGGATTATCCACAGGATCGTCGCTGCCCGATGTATCCGCCGCCCTGCCGGCCGGATCATGACCTTTCCTTGCCGTGTCCTCTGGCTTCTTTCGCGGATAATTTATCATGGTGCTCAAACCATAGTTGATACTCACCAGGGTGTTTGCCTCGATCTCAATGATGTAGCCTCTAAAGCATTCGGGACTTACAATGGTATCGAATTCGATTTGATCTTTGTTAAGCAGGTCGTCAAGGTTCAGATAGGTAAATAACTTCCTGAACTCATTCAGATCCACATTCGCATCGATCGTTTCGAAATAAGCGTTGAACATGTCCCGGGTGATCGAATCGCCATGCTGCGCTTCCTGTTGGGGGAAGTCGTGGTCATTTATATGAGGGCTGAAAGCCATACTCGAAACGGGGAACCTAAAAATACCGCCGGTTTGCACCTTATCCCCGGAAAGTATCCGGCCGCGAAGCTCTTTCAACGCCTGGACCAGGGTCGCCCGGTCGTAGACCGGGGAAGTATCGCCGGTAGCAGCGGGATGATCAGGGGCGGGATGATCACCAGCAGGATGTTCCGCCAGGTGACAGGAAGAAAAGGTTAGAACAACGCCCGCCAGCAGGAAGTTCGCAAGGCCAGGCACGGTCAAAGGCATGAAGATCGGTTTAGGTAACCCGAAGATAATCCATATCCCGGAACCATGCAACAGCGCGCAAAGAGTGCCTACCGGTACCCGCTCGCGTGAGGTCGAACAACTTCGCCTACCGGTACCCGCTCGCCTGCAAATCAAACAACTCCGCATACCTTCCCCCCAACGCCAACAACTCCTCATGCGACCCGACCTCCAGCATCTCCCCCTTCTCCAACACCAGGATCCGATCCGCCATCCGTACCGTTGAAAAACGATGCGAGATCAGCACCGCCGTCCTTCCCTTCGTCAGCTCCGCAAACCGCTGAAACACCTCATACTCCGCCCTCGCATCCATCGCCGCCGTCGGCTCATCCAAGATCAACAGCTGCGCATCCCGCATATACGCCCGGGCCAGCGCAACCTTCTGCCATTCGCCACCCGACAACTCCACACCACCCCTGAACCGACGCCCCAACTCCTGATCGTACCGCGCCGGCAGCCGCTCCGCCAATGCAGCCGCCAAACTCTGCCGCGCCGCTGCCTCGATGAGCTCCCGATCACCCAACTTGTCGATATTGCCGACAGCAATGTTTTGCGCCATCGTCATCTGATAACGCAAATAATCCTGGAAGATGACGCCCACCTGCCGCCGGAGCTCGGCCGGATCATATTCCCGCAGATCGACCCCGTCGAGCAATATCCGACCCTCCGTCGGATCATACAATCTCGTTATCAGCTTGATCAGCGTCGTCTTCCCTGCCCCATTCTCACCCACCAACGCCAGCCGCTCACCCGCCCGCAACGTGAAGCTCAAATGCCGGTTGGCCCACCGCTCCGAATGCTGATACCGGAACCCGACATTCTCAAACCGGAACCCCTCCCTGATCGGCCGGGGAAAACGCTTAGCCTGCGCCACCGTGACGATACGCGGCTTTATCTCAAAGAACTCAAACAAATCCTGAAGATAGATCGCCCCCTGCGACACACTCGTGAACCGCGAAAGGATCCCCTCCAGCAAACTTCGCAGCTGCCGGAACGACCCCGCCAGAAAAGTCAGATCCCCGATCGACAAACTCCCCCGGACCGCCTTGAAGATGATCACCACATAGGCAGCATAGTAACCCACACTCCCTACAAGGGCAAACACCGTCCCCCAGGCCGACCGCCGGATCATCAACGACCTCCCGTCAGAATAAAACTTCTCCGCCAACCGCCTGAATCGCCCCACCAAAAAATCCGACAACCCGAATAACTTGACCTCCTTGGCCGTATCATCACTTGCCCCAAGATACCGAAGGTAGTCGAGCTCCCGACGCTCCTCCGTCTGCGATCGCGTTAACGCATACGTCCGGTCATTGAAATAGGATTCACCCAAAAAGGCCGGAACAACCGCCACCAGCAATAAAAGGATCAACCACGGATTGAACGCCATCAACCCCACCGCCAAAAAACCCATGCTGATCAGATCCTGCAACTGCCCCAATACTTGCGATAACAACACAGTCCTTCCGGTCGTCTGCTGCCGCGCCCTTTCCAACTTGTCATAGAACGTCGAATCCTCAAACTGATCCAGGTCCAACGCGGCAGCATGCTGCATGATTTTAATTGAAGTAAAATTGGAGAATTTATCTCCCAATAGACTATCTGCCAGCGAAATACCTCTTGAAAGTACATCTGACAAAATGGCCAGCCCAAACTCCACCCCAACCAGTACCCAAAGCCGGTGAACCCCGCCCACACCCCCATGACCCGCCGCCAAACCCACCACCTGGTCAATGATCAGCTTCCCCACATACAAAATCGCCACCGGTATCGCTGACTTTGCGATCCGCAACACCGCATTCCCCAACATCAGCCGGGGACTCGTTTCCCAAACTAACCGAAAGAACCGCGGTAAATTCCCCAGCGCCCTGACCCGCTCCCTCCACGTCAACGGCGCGACTCCAGTCGAAGTTTTTGATCTCATTTGTCCGCTAAAGGTCCCCCTTTTTTCATTACTTTCATTTTTCATCCACAATATCAGAAACATCCCCATGCAGCCACTGCCCCTTTCCAAGCAACCGCTTGATATTGCGTTCCGAAGGCCTCGCCTCCGCCGCCACCCCCTCCTTCGTCAGCGGAACCGCCAATAAATGGGTGACTTTTCTGATGAAGCATATCTTTACAAAAAAAATGGCAATCCGGATGATGAGTGATGGTCTCAAAACAATGTATCGCATTCTCCCCCTCCTCGCTCTGCTCCCCATCCTCCACTCCTGCCAGAACAACCCTACCCCAACCCGAAAGATCAGCCCGACCGACACCCTGGCCTACCTTGACCCCGACCTCCCCACCGACCAGCGCGTGAACGACCTCGTTGGCCGGATGACCCTGGACGAAAAGATCGGCCAGATGATGAACAGCGCCCCCGCCATTCCCCGCCTCCGCATCGCAGCCTATAACTGGTGGAACGAAAGCCTCCACGGCGTCGCCCGCGCCGGCCTCGCTACCGTCTACCCGCAAGCTATCGGCCTCGCAGCGGCTTGGGACGAAAACATGCACTATAGAATGGCCACCGCCATCTCGGACGAAGCCCGCGCCAAATACAACGATTTCCTCCGTCAGGACAAACATGAACTTTACGAAGGCCTGACCTTCTTCTCCCCCAATATCAATATCTTCCGCGACCCCCGCTGGGGCCGCGGCCAGGAGACCTATGGCGAAGACCCCTACCTGACCGGCCGCCTCGCCGTCCAATTTATCAAAGGCATGCAGGGCGACGACCCGAAATATTTCAAAACCATCGCGACTGTCAAACACTTCGCCGTGCACAGCGGCCCCGAATCCGAGCGCCATTTCTTCGACGCGCGCCCTGACGAACGTGACTTCCGCGAAACCTATCTCCCGCAATTCGAAATGGGCATCAAGGAAGGAAAAGCGTTCTCCGTCATGTGCGCTTACAACCGCCTCTACGGCCAGGCCTGCTGCGGGAGCAGCCGTCTGCTCACGACCATCCTCCGGGACGAATGGGGATTTAAAGGCTACGTCGTTTCCGACTGCGGCGCTATCGACGACATCTATGAACGCCATAAGATCGTCACCACCCCCGACTCCGCTGCCGTGCTCGCCGTCAAATCAGGCTGCGACCTCGAATGCCTCAATACCTACGCGCACCTGAAAGAGGCCGTCGAAAGAAAATTGATCACCGAACAGGAGATCGACGTCGCCGTGAAAAGACTCTTCACCGCTCGCATGAAGCTGGGCATGTTCGATCCCGCCGACAGCGTAAAATATAACAGTATCCCCTACTCCGTCGTCGACAGTAAGGAACATCGGCAACTCACCCTTGAGACTGCCCGCAAATCCATCGTCCTCCTCAAAAACACCCAAAATACCCTCCCCCTGAGCACACGCCTGACAACCATCGCCGTCATCGGCCCTAACGCCGACGACTCCGCGCTTCTCCTCGGCAACTATAACGGCACCCCATCCTACACGGTCACCCCGCTCGAAGGCATCAGGGCAAAACTCGGAACAAACACCATTGTCCTCCACGCAAAAGGCTGCGAGCTCGCAGCCGGTCTGCCTCACCCCGTATCCGCCGCCCGAATGAAGGATTCCGCCCTCCGCATCGCCCGCCAGGCCGATGTTGTCATCCTTTGCATGGGCCTCTCCCCCCGGCTCGAAGGCGAAGAGCTAAAACTCAATCTCCCGGGCTTCAAAGGCGGCGACCGCACTACCCTCGACTTGCCAAAGGAGCAGGAAGACCTGATCCGCGCCATCGCCGCCACCGGCAAACCCGTGATCCTGGTCCTTCTCAACGGAAGCGCCCTCTCCATAAACTGGGAAGACCAACACCTGCCCGCCATCGTCGAAGCCTGGTACCCCGGTCAGGCAGGCGGGACCGCCATCGCAGATGTTCTCTTCGGCAGCTACAATCCCGCCGGCCGCCTGCCGGTCACTTTCTATACCTCAATAAAAGACCTCCCAAACTTTGGCGACTATGCCATGGCCGGCCGCACCTATCGGTACTTTAGCCGGCCTGTCCTCTACCCATTCGGTTACGGTCTGAGCTATACCAGCTTTCACTATGACAGCCTGCATATCGAAAAGGCCGTCGCCCCCGGCGACAGTCTTCGACTCTCCTTCCGCCTCACCAATGTCGGTTCGCTCGAAGGCGACGAAGTTGCCGAAACTTATATTTCGGCCCTCGACTCGAAAGTCCCAACCCCCATCCGCTCCCTCCGCGCCTTCCGTCGTATCCACCTGCAACCCGGCCAAAGCATGAAATTGAATTTCGCCATCGCCCCCGACGCCTTCACCGTCATCGACGATAAGATGCAACGCGTACCCCTGTACGGACGCTACGCCATATCCGCCGGCGGCGGCCAGCCCGACAGCACCCGCGCGGCCAGCTCCAATACCCAAACGATCATTGCAACCATCCCGAACAAAGCATCATAATCTACCACCATGAAAAGTCGTCACCTCATTTTCGCCATCCTCATCTTCTATGCGATGTCCTCCTGCCATAACTCCCCGCAGCACAACCCCGCCACCGACACGGCCCGGAAACCCATCCATCTCATCACCCTCGACCCCGGCCATTTTCACGCCGCGCTTGTCCAAAAGTCAATGTACGATGACGTCGATTCTAACGTCTACGTCTATGCACCTCCGGGCCCGGATGTCAAATCCCACCTCGAAAAGATCAGCGCCTACAACACGCGGCAACAGAACCCAACCCGCTGGAACGAGCATGTCTATACCGGCGTCGGCTATCTGGATCAGATGATCGACGATAAAAAGGGGAATACCGTAGTCCTTGCCGGTAACAACCGCGAGAAAACCACCTATATCCTCAGATCCCTTGAAAGCGGCTTTAACGTCCTCGCCGACAAACCAATGGTCATTGACGATCAGGCCTTCAACCAGCTCCGCCAGGCTTTCGATACCGCCGCGGCCCGCGACCTCATCCTCTACGATATCATGACCGAACGCAACGAGATCACCAGCATCCTCCAACGCGAACTGGCCGCGCTCCCCATTGTCTATGGGAACCAGGAAAAAGGCGATGCGGAGAACCCCGGCATTGTCGCCTCCAGCGTCCACCGCTGGTACAAGAATGTCTCGGGCAACGCCCTTATCCGTCCCGCCTGGTTCTTTGACGTTAGCCAGCAGGGCGAAGGCATCGTCGATGTGATGACACATCTCGTTGACATGATACAGTGGGGCTGCTTCCCCGATCAATCGCTTGATTATACAAAGGACATCCAGGTAGACCACGCCCGCCATTGGACTACCGATCTCAAACTCTCTCAATTCAGGACGGTCACCGGCCTCGCCCAATTCCCCGACTTCCTGAAAAAATACGCCGATCCCAAAAAGGACAGCATCCTGAAGATCCATGCCAACGGCGAGATTGAATACCGGCTCAGGGGAGTCTATGTCAAGGCGACCACCACCTGGACCTACGACGCACCCGCAGGCGCAGGCGACGCCTACTCCTCCCTGATGCGGGGTAGCAAAGCGAACTTAGTTATCCGCCAGGACGCCGCCGAGCACTACCAACCGACTCTCTATATCGAACCGCTCAGGCCCGACTCCCTATACGGACAAACCCTGACCACTCAATTTGCCGCGTTGCAGGCAAAATACCCCGGCATCAGCCTTCAACGGGAGGGCGCCCGCTACGAAGTCATCATCCCCGACCACTATAAGGAAGGCCACGAAGCGCATTTCGCCCGCGTCACCGAAAAATTCCTCGGTTTCGTCCGGGATCACCATATGCCCGCCTGGGAAGTACCGAACATGATCGCTAAGTATTACACCACCACCAAAGGCCTCGAGTTGGCCCGAAAAAACCGTCAATAAATAATATGAAACCATTCCTGCTTGCCACCCTTTTGCTTACCGTCACCCGAACGATCGCCCAATCCGATACCCTCACCGCGCTGGTCGCCCCCTACCCCCGCTCGGCCAACCAGGTATTGAAAGGGTCTACCCACGACCTATCGCTGCTGGATATCCGAACACTCACCGTGAAGTCTGCTATCCTCCTCTCGGGCAAACCCGACACCGCCGACGAATTGTTGATCATCAAAGAAGGCGATCTTAACCTGACCATCGGGGACAGCACCGCCGCACTCGCCTCCGGTAGCGTTGCCCTCATCCCGGCAGGAATCATCTACAGCCTCGAAGCAAAGAGTTCCACCCTCTACCGCTTCCGATTCCAATCCCGTCGCCCGCGCGGAACCCCACCGCCAACCACATCCACCGCTCACCCTGTCGGAACCCCCACATCCGGCTTCCGCCCCTTCATCCTCCGCTGGTCCGACATGCCCGTCCAACATACCGCCAAAGGCGAAACCCGTCAGATCTTTAGCCAATCCACTCCCTGGCTTCCAAAGATCGACCTCCACGCCACCACCCTAAACCCCGGCGAAGTAAGCCACCCACCCCATACCCACCGCGCCGAAGAGATCATCCTCATGCGCACCGGCCACGTGCAAGAGTACATCGATGGGAAACACTATCCCGCCGGCGACGGAGACCTCATCTACCTCCCGTCCGGCAGCTCCCACGCGCTCGAAAACCACAGCACCCAACGCGCGGAATACTTCGCCCTCCAATGGCAGCTCTAACCTCCGTAATTTTACTCCCGTGAAACCCAAATTGCTCAAAGTCCCCCACACCCCCACCCACTCCTTCAGTGTACGTGAAGACCGGGACCCGTTCATCAATAACCGCTGGCACTACCACGTAGAAGTGGAACTGATCTTTTTTCATCAGGGCAGCGGCACCCAATTCGTCGGCGATCACATCAAACGCTTCCAGACCGGCGATATCATCCTCGTCGGTTCCAACCTCCCCCACTACTGGCGTTATGACGACGTCTATTTCAACGAAGCCAAACCACATCCCGTCCACTCCACCGTCATTCATTTTTCTGAAAACTTTTGGGGCGACACCTTTCTCGAATTACCGGAAACCAAACCGATCCGCAATCTGCTGGAGAAAGCCCGGCGCGGCATCCTTATCCACGCGCGGGAAAAAGAGAAAATACCCTTATACATTGAAAAGATCCGGCTCGCCGACGGGATCGGCCGCATCACCGCACTGATAGAATGCCTGGCCGCATTCGCCGCCTCCGATAGCCTTCAACTCCTCTCCTCCATCGGCTTCCGCCCCGATTTCTCCGAATCGGAAAGCGACCGCATCAACGCCATTTATGACTACACTTTCAGTCATTTCACGCAGAAGATATATCTCGACCAGGTTGCCGCCATCGCCGGCCTCGTCCCCAACTCGTTCTGCCGCTACTTCAAATCCCGGACGGGCAAGACCTACAGCCAATTCCTCACCGAGATCCGCATCGGCCACGCCTGCAAGGTCCTGCTGGACAACCGCATCAGCATCAAACAGCTCTGCTTCGAATCCGGCTTCTCCAATTTCACCAGCTTCCACAAGAACTTTCGCCTCATCACCGGCAAAACCCCGCAATCTTACCTGAAGGAACATGGAATTAATTGAACCCCCAACCCACCGCTCCATTCCTACCCCACCTTTTTTATCCGTCCGGATCCAACTGTCCTGACCGAACTGATCGTCCCGGCACCGGAATACCGCACACTCCCCGATCCGACAATATTTCCCGAGATCGTTTTATTCACCGTGATATAGGTGTCCCCGGAACCACTGATCTGCACTTCCGCCACATCCGTCGACAACCCATCCGCACTCAGCTTCCCCGACCCGCTGATCGTGATCTCCGTCGTCCCCGCCTTCCCTTTAAGCTTGACGCTCCCGGACCCGCTTATCGTAATCCCCAGTTTGCCGGCGTCTACAGCAGTCGAAATGCTGCCCGATCCGCTCAACGTTACATCCACATTCCCGCCTTTTAGCGTCCCATCCACCTCCATCGACCCGGACCCGGCATTACTAAGCCCCGAAAGCGACTTGGCCGTCACATACACATCGATCCTCCCGTTATAATTGTGCGGCTCCGAACCTCTCTTCCACCGGATATCCAGGTTCCCGTTCGTCACGATCGTTTCGATCTTCGCTAGCGTCCCCGCATCGGCGCCGTCGATCTTGAGGCTTTCCGTCCCGTTGATCTTCACATGCACCGCAAACGATCCCGCATTGCCGATACTATTGAACCCGGAAACAGACCTGACCTGCTCCTGCTGTGCCGATACCGTCCCCATCCATCCCATAGCCAATAAAATAACCGCTAAGTTTTTCATGATATACGTTTTCAACAAAGGACGGTCTGGCAATCACGAATGTTGCATTTGGTCGACGGAATTACGCCCGCGCCCGGTCTTTGCGGGTCGATGGTTTGGAAGTGTAGATGATAGGTTCTCCCAATTCCGCCTCCAATTTGGCTAACGTTTTGAGAGTCAGATTGTGAGGACGTTTTAACCATTTGTTTACCTCAGAAGGTCTTTTGTTCATTCTTTCCGCAAGTTCTTTTTGCGTATACCCTTTTGTACGAAGAATTTGATTTATTCTGACGACAATGTCCGTATATTGTCGAACGAAAATCCTCACCTCTTCCGGGGTTTCGTCCTGAATTTTTTTTGCTATTTTACTTCTCATAGTCAAAACTTTCACAGGATAATTTCATCATCCCCATTCGTAGATATAATATTCCTATTTTTCCCAACAATAATTTCTTTGTTGTGCAAAGCTTCATCGATACGTCTCGCAAATTGACAA
>DASZJO010000045.1:0-11752 GCA_035948015.1 Puia sp. | reverse complement strand
AAAAGTGAATTGATCTATGTTGCTATCCCGGTTGACGCCACCGTTCCGGTGATGCACCAGATAATGGACCTGGTTACCGATAAGCAGATCGTTGCAGACGCAGGGTCCACTAAAAAAGCGCTTTGTGAAAGTCTCGACGGGCATCCGATGCGTCATCGCTTCGTAGCCACCCACCCGATGTGGGGGACGGAATACAGTGGGCCGGAAGCGGCCGTACATCATGCCTTTGCAGGCCGTACCTGCGTCATCTGTGAGAAAGAGAAAAGCGATCCGGCCGCGTTAAAAGTAATCGAAGACCTCTACAGGCAATTCGAAATGCTACTGGTGGACATGGACGCCGACAGTCATGATATGCATGCCGCTTATATTAGCCATATTTCGCATATCACGTCGTTTGCGCTGGCCAATACCGTGCTGGAAAAAGAAAAGGAGGACGAGGCGATTTTTGATCTGGCGGGTGGCGGTTTCGAAAGTACGGTGCGGCTGGCGAAGAGCAACCCGTCCATGTGGCTGCCGATATTCAAACAAAACCGGGATCATGTGCTGGATGTGCTGAACGAACATATCACGCAGCTGAGGAAGTTTAAAAGCTGCCTGGAAAAGGAGAATTACGATTATTTGCAGGAGCTGATGGAAAATGCCAACAAGATCAGGAGGATCATTAAATAGGAGGAAAAGGGGACCCTGAGGAGCAATTTCGTACCTTTGCGCAAATTTTGTATAGTTTATGACGACATTCGAAGGGTTAGGTCTGGATGCAAGGCTGGTGCAGGCGACAGATGCGTTGGGTTTCAAGCATCCAACCCCCATTCAGGAGCAGGCCATACCCGTATTGTTGAGCGGAACGAAGGACCTGGTTGGCCTGGCCCAGACAGGCACGGGGAAGACGGCGGCTTTCGGGCTGCCTTTGTTGCAACTGGTGGATGTCGCGCGGCGGTATCCGCAGGCGTTGGTCGTATGTCCCACCAGGGAATTGTGCATCCAGATCGTGAATGAGGTGGAGCAGTTCAAGAAGTTTATGCCCGGAATGCATGTGGTGGCGGTATATGGCGGAGCATCGATTGGAATGCAGATCAGGGATATCCGCAAAGGGGTACAAATTGTCGTCGCCACGCCCGGACGGCTGATCGACCTGATCGAAAGAAAGGCCATAAACCTCGAACAGATTAAGTACGTGGTGTTGGATGAGGCGGATGAGATGTTGAATATGGGTTTCCAGGACGATATCGAATTTATCCTCCAGAATACGCCACAGCGGGAGGCGACGTGGTTATTTAGCGCGACGATGCCGCCGGAGATCCGCCGGGTCAGCAAGAAGTATATGAAGTCGCCGATGGAGATCACGGTCGGCAAAATGAATACGGCCAATAAGAATATCGATCACCAGTATTACGTGACGGCGGCGCATCACCGCTACGAGACCTTGAAACGGCTGATCGATTTTAATCCGGGCATCTATGGCATCATCTTTACGCGTACCAAGGCAGATGCCCAGGAAATTGCCGAAAAGCTGACGCGGGAAGGGTATGATATCGATGCCTTGCATGGGGATCTGAACCAGCAGCAGCGGGACAAGGTGATGGGAGAGTTCAGGGAAAAAACGTTGCAGTTGTTGATCGCGACGGATGTGGCGGCGAGGGGGATCGATGTAAAAGAGATCACGCATGTGATCAATTATGAATTGCCGGACGATTTAGAAGTATATACGCATCGCAGCGGTCGTACGGGCAGGGCTGGCAGTACGGGGATATCTTTATCCATCGTGCACAGTAGGGAGATAGGCAAGCTAAAGCAAATCGAACGGATCGCCCAGGCGGCCTTTCACAAGATGGAGATACCGAGCGGTAAGGATGTTTGTCGCAAGCAGTTCTTTCATTTTATGGAAAAGTTATTACAGGCGGATATCAGCCATGGGGACTATGAGTCTTATGTCCCTATGCTGGCGGAGAAATTTGCCGATATCAGCAAGGAGGAAGTCCTCAAGCGGGTGGCCGCTATGGAGTTCGATCGCTTCCTGAAATACTATGAAAATGCGGAAGATCTGAACACCCGGGAACGGACCCGGGAGTATATAAGCCGGGAGGGCCGGGGCGCAGACACAAGGGACCAGGGCCGCCGGGAACCAGAAGGGCGGGGCAGGGCAAAGACATACAACCCCAATGGGGATTATGCGAAGTTATTTGTCAACCTGGGAACCAAGGATGGGTTCTATAAGGCGAGTTTTTTACAGTTCATCCTGGATATGAGCGATCTGCGGAAGGAGGTTTTGGGAAAGGTCGATATGAAGGAGATGAACAGTTGGATCGAGGTTGACCGCAGGGCGGCGCCGCAGATGATCCAGGCGATCGATGGAAAGAAATTCAAGGGGCGGCGGATCAGGATGAATGATGCGAATAGCCGTTAGCAGGCGGCCGTGAAAAAAAACGTCAATTTATTTATATGGAAGCAACAGCAGCAAAGAGCGCGAAAGAGATTGTTCAGGCAGCCTGGAACAAACGCCCTCTGATCATTTCCGGTCCCTGTAGTGCGGAGACGGAAGAGCAAACGGTACAAACGATCGAACGTCTTGCGAAGACCGGGAAGGTCGATATGGTGCGGGCCGGGATCTGGAAACCCCGGACGCGGCCCGGCAGTTTTGAGGGGGTAGGCACCAAGGGATTGCCATGGCTTCAGCGGGCAAGGCAGCTGACGGGGCTGCCGGTGATGGTGGAAGTGGCGACCGGCAAGCAGGTAGAAGATGCCCTGCACTTCGATATCGATGTGCTTTGGATCGGCGCCCGGACGACGGTCAATCCGTTCAGTGTTCAGGAGGTAGCCGACGCACTGCGCGGGGTCGATGTTCCGGTACTGGTCAAGAATCCCATCAATCCCGATATAGAATTGTGGACCGGAGCGGTCGAGCGTGTAGCCAAAGCCGGGATCAGGCAGATCGGTCTGATCCATCGCGGGTTCAGTTCCTATGGAAATACCGAATACCGCAATGCGCCCATGTGGCATCTGGCCATCGAAATGAAGCGCCGCACCCCGGGGATGATGATGATCAACGACCCTTCGCATATCAGCGGCCGGCGCGATATCCTGCTGGATGTAGCGCAAAAGGCGATCGACCTGGATATGGACGGGCTCATCATCGAAACCCATATCGACCCCGACAAGGCATGGAGTGACGCCAAGCAACAGATCACGCCCGAGCGGCTGGCAGAATTACTGGACAGTATCAAGTGGCGTCATGAAACGACGACCGAAAAAGACTTCATCACCGCGTTGGAGAAATTGCGTGAGCAGATCAATCATATCGATGATGAGCTGATCCAGTTGCTGGGTCAGCGGATGAGGATCGCCGATCAGATCGGGGAGTACAAGAAAGCCAACAATATCACGATCCTCCAGACTAACCGATGGAATTCTATTCTGGAAAAGGCTTTCGCCAAAGGGGAGAAGCTAAATCTCAGCAAGGAATTCATCACAAAATACTATGATGCGGTGCACATGGAGTCCATCAACCATCAGAACAAGATCATGAACTCCTAGCCCGTGTATGAATAAAGTTCAATACAAATTTTCCGGGAAGACGGCCACTTATTATTTCGATGCCGATTTTTCGTACCTGGAGAAACTGGCAGCCAGGGATCACACGGTGCTGATTACGGATGAACATGTGTTTGCCGCTCACCAGAAAAAATTCGGCGGCTGGAATACGATCGTGATCGATGCAGGGGAGCAGTACAAGGTGCAGGCAACTGTAGATTCGATCATTGAGCAATTGATCGCCTTTGGAGCGGACCGCAAGACCTGCCTGATCGGAGTAGGAGGCGGGGTAGTGACAGACCTGGTGGGATATGTGGCGGCAATCTATATGCGGGGGTTGTCGTTTGGGTTCGCGCCAAGTTCCATCCTGGCGATGGTGGATGCATCCATCGGGGGTAAGAACGGGATCGACGTCGGCGTGTACAAGAACCTGGTGGGTACGATCCGTCAGCCGGAGTTCCTGCTATATGACTATAGTCTGCTCAAATCATTACCGAAGGCCCAATGGATTAACGGGTTTGCCGAGATCATCAAACATGCGGCGATAAAAGATGCGGCATTATTCAAGGAGTTGGAAAAGTACACGCTGACGCGTTATCAGAAGGATAAAGGGGCGCTTGCACGGCTCATCCGCCGTAATGCCGCCATCAAGTCAGCTGTGGTAGAAAAGGATGAATTCGAGAAGGGGGACCGGCGGTTGCTGAATTTCGGGCATACGCTGGGACATGCCATTGAGAATCTGTATGAGTTGCCGCACGGGCATGCAGTCGCGATAGGGATGGTAGCGGCGTGTATGCTTTCGGAGGAGTTCACTGGTTTTAAAGGCACGGAGCGGGTGATCGGGGTTCTCAAGAAATACGGACTTCCTACTTTGGCTGCCTTCGACCCCAGGGAGGTGATGAATGTGCTGCGAATGGATAAGAAGCGGGTAAAGGACTCAATGAACTATATATTGTTGAATAAAATCGGTCAGGCAGTGGTGAAGGTGATCCCGGTCGTACAGTTGGAGAAACTGCTGCAATCAATTATCACGGCACGATGAGTATGCTAGCGACCATTCAGCCATCGGTCCTTTCGGGCGCTATTTTGGCGCCGGCTTCCAAGAGCTCGATGCAACGGGCCTGTGCGGCGGCCCTGCTCCGCGCGGGGGAGACGATCATCCGTCATCCGGGGCATTCGAATGATGAAAGGGCAGCATTAGGAGTGATTCGCGACCTGGGTGCGAATGTGGCGAGTTTGGATGACGGTTCGCTTTGGGTGAGTAGCAGCGGTGTGACGGCCGTCGAAGGGATGGAAGTGAATTGCGGGGAGAGCGGGCTTGGGTTGAGGATGTTTGCGCCCATTATTGGCCTGAGCGGGCGGATGGTCCGGGTTAGGGGGGAGGGCAGTCTGCTAAACCGGCCGATGGATTTCTTCGACAAGGTCTTTCCACAGCTGGGCATCCGGGTGGTCTCCAATCAGGGCAAGTTGCCGCTGGAGATCCGGGGACCTTTGAAGCCGAGGGATATCGGGATCGACGGGTCGCTGTCTTCACAATTCCTAACGGGTTTGCTATTCGCTTATTCGGCGGCGCGGGCGACAGATGTCTCGATCCGGGTAAGCCAATTAAAGAGCAAGCCTTATATCGATCTGACGCTTTTCGTCATGAAACATTTCGGCTGGAGGGTGGAGAACCGCGATTATCAGGAATTTTATTTTGACGGGGAAACTTCGGGAGACGCCGGTAGTGGTGTGCTGGAGTATACGGTGGAAGGCGACTGGAGCGGCGGCGCATTTTTGCTGGTAGCCGGCGCGATTGCTGGGTCCATTACCGTTCGCGGCCTGGACAGCTGGTCAACACAGGCGGATAAGGCCATCCTCCAGGCATTATGCGACTGCGGCGCCCAATTGGAGACGGGTGAGGAACAGATACGGATCGGGCCCGGTCGGATGAAAGCCTTCCGGTTCGATGCAACAGATTGTCCGGACCTGTTCCCGCCGCTGGTGGCGTTGGCTGCACACTGTGAAGGCACGACGGTGATCAGCGGAGTAAGCAGGCTGGCACATAAGGAGAGTAACCGCGGGCTCACGCTCCAGGAAGAATTCGGGAAGATGGGGATTGCCATTGACCTGGCGGGAGACACGATGTTGGTCCGCGGCGGTCCGGTCAAAGGTGCGAGGGTTCATAGCCGTCATGATCACCGGATCGCGATGGCTTGTGCGGTAGGGGCGCTTCGCGCGGATGGTGAGGTGATAATTGAAGAAGCACAGGCGATCAATAAATCCTATCCGGATTTTTATGGTGATCTGCAACAATTGGGCGGAGAATTAAAATTATCCGATTTATGAACTCCTTTGGACGGTTATTCCGCGTGACTATTTTCGGTGAATCTCACGGTGAGAGCGTGGGCATCAATATTGACGGCTGTCCGGCAGGGCTGCCGCTGCCATTAGAGGACTTCCTGCCGGACCTCGAGCGGCGTAAGGGCGGGACCCAAAAAGGGACGACTCCGAGAAAGGAAGACGACCTTCCGATATTTAAAAGCGGGCTCTTTAATGGGATAAGCACCGGAGCACCGGTCACCATCCTGTTTGAAAACAACAACACCCGTTCTGCTGACTATGAAAAGCAGCGCGCGGTGCCAAGACCCGGGCACGCCGACTTCGTGGCGCATAAGAAGTTCGGGGGCTTCGAAGACTATCGCGGCGGCGGTGCTTTTTCGGCCAGGCTGACGGTAGGGCTGGTCGCGGCGGGAGTGATCGCCAAAAAGCTGATGGGGAAGGCCATCCAGGTCAAGGCGGACATTTTGGAGATCGGGGGTGAGACCGACCCCGAGAAGGGGCTTCAGAAAGCGATCGATGCAAAGGACTCGATCGGCGGCATCGTAGAGTGCCGGGTAAGCGGTTTGCCCATCGGGTTAGGGGAGCCATTCTTCGATTCAGTGGAGTCGATGCTGGCGCATGCGGCTCTCGCCATCCCGGCGGTTCGGGGAGTTGAGTTCGGAAGCGGATTCGCTGCAGCGCGGATGTTTGGCAGTCAGCACAACGATGCTATCGAGGATATGACCGGGCGCACCCGGACCAATCATGCCGGAGGAGTCGTCGGTGGTCTGACGAATGGGAATGAACTGGTTTACAGGATCGCGATCAAGCCGACTTCTTCTACCCCCAAAGAACAGCTGACCTTGAATTGGGAGACGGAACAACTGGAAAAATTCTCCGTTAAGGGGCGGCACGATCTCTGCGTGGCATTGCGGGCGCCGGTCATCCTGGAAGCTATGACTGCCATTGTGTTGACGGACTTGTTGATGCTGGAACAACGGATACCGCGAATCTGGACTGAGGATTGTCCTTAAATAATAGAAAAATAGCCATTTTGTGCTCAGAAATATTAACGCGTTGTATTATATTGGGGGCCTATGAATTATCGAAAACGAAGCGTCCTTTCCTTTTTCCCTGTTGTATCGCTTGTTTTACTGGCAGCTTGTCACGGAGGTAACGGAAAAGGGGATAAGGACGGCGTGAAAACACCGGGGCGGATTGACCTGCATGTGGCGGAGGATCTGAAGAGCGTTCTGCAATATGCGGCGGATAACCACGATAAGTTAAACGATTCGACCACTCTTCTTTATAGGGCGCTTGAAGACAGCCTCTACAGCGCAAATGGCTATATTCCTGTCTGGAGTGATAAGGAGCGTTGGAAGCGCCAGGCGGATTCGCTTTTTGCCTTTATCGACAGTAGCAAGGGATACGGCCTTTTTCCCACCGACTATCATTATTATTCCCTTCATTTCATTCAACGCATCCTGCAAGAGGATACGATGGCCAAAAAGAGTACAGCTATCTGGACAAGGGCCGACCTCCTGCTGACCGACGCCTTCTTCCACCTTGTCAGCGATCTCCGGCACGGCCGGTTGGATTATGACAGTGTTACGCTGCGTAAGGACTCCGTGCTTCCGGACTCGATGTTCACGCAGGCGCTGGCCTCTTCGCTACAGACCAATAGCATCTCGGCTACCCTTCACGAACTGGAGCCCAGACATCCCGGGTATGATTCGGTCAAGGCTTATTTACATGATTTTTTAGCGGCGGCACATTTCCGGCCGCTGACCTGGCTGGACTATCCATATAAGGATTCGGCCTCATTCTATCAGGCGCTGACCCACCGGCTCCAGGAGTCGGGATATATCGATTCGTCGGTTACGACTGCGGATACGGCTACATTGCGTGGCGCCATCCGTCAGTACCAGACCGTAAATAAATTGAAGGTTTCGGGTAAGGTGACGCAGGATATGGTTACGATGATGAATAATTCCGACTGGGAGAAATTCAAACGGATCGCTATTACACTTGACCGTTACAAACAATTGCCGGATACTCTGCCGAAGACCTATGTTTGGGTGAATTTGCCGTCTTTTACGCTGGATGTGGTAGATTCCGGTGCTGTGGCGCTGGAGTCGAAAGTCATCGTTGGGGCGCCCAAGACGAGGACGCCTTTGCTGACCAGTGAGATCTCCAATTTTGTAACTTATCCGCAATGGACGGTGCCCAACAGCATTATTTTCCACGAAATGCTGCCGGCGATCAAGCATGACGTAGGCTATCTGCAGAAGCAGAATCTCATCGTGGTTGACGATAATGACAGTGTGCGTGATCCCACCACGATCAATTGGCGGCGGCTCAACAAGAACAATTTCCCCTATCAGCTAAAGCAGCGGGAAGGGGATGATAATTCGCTCGGGGTTATGAAGTTCAATTTCAGGAATAAATATGACGTCTACCTGCACGATACCAATGTCCGGTGGATGTTCGACAAGCTGTTCCGGGCTTTGAGCCATGGCTGCGTGCGAGTGAAGGAATGGCGTAAACTCTCGGATTTCCTGATCCGGAACGATACGATGAAGTACCATCCGGATACGCTAAAGGCCTGGATTGCCCGACAGGAGAAGCACACGGTATGGGGTTTTTCCAGGGTGCCGATATTCATCCGGTATTTTACGGTGGAAGGGAAAAAAGGGAAACTCCAGTTCTATGATGATATTTATGGGGAAGACAAGACCCTGAGGAACCGGTATTTTGCACAAAAGCCGATATCTTGATAAAAGGATTACTCGCCTGTTTTTTCCTGCCTGCTGCCGCGTTCGCCCAGGGCACGCAGCCGTCCGCCAAACCGCATAAGAAGCAGGATACAGTGCAGTATGGCATTGCGAGTTATTATGCCGACAAATTCGATGGCCGTAAGACCTATACGGACGAAATCTTTTGCCAGGATAGTCTGACGGCGGCGAGCAATACCCTGCCTATGCATACCTGGGTACGGGTGACGAATCTCCGCAATCATCGGACGGTGATCGTTCAGATCAATGACAAGATGCATCCGCGTAACCGGCGGCTGATCGATCTCAGCCGGGCGGCGGCGGAACAGCTGGGTTTTATGGGGCATGGGCTGACCCGGGTCCGGATCGATGTGTTGGGCAAGCAAAAGCCGGGTATAGACATCCCAATCCAGTCTATCGCCAACGATCAGTAGGACAGGATTGACCGTTTCCCCCGTATTTTTGCAAAAATTAATTCCCATGAACACAAGTATCGGCATTAGTCCAAAGAATCTTCAAGCCGTTGCGACGGAGCTGACCAAATTACTGGCAGATGAGTTCGTCCTGTACACCAAGACGCGGAATGCGCATTGGAATGTGGAGGGACCCGATTTTCATTCGATGCATGTCTTTTTCGAGCAGCAGTATGAGGAACTGGAAGATAAAGTGGATGACGTCGCAGAGCGGATCCGGAAACTGGGTCATTACGCGCCGGCGACATTGCAGAGCTTTCTGCAGCTAACGCATTTGACCGAGAAGGGGGATCAACGGAACGGGAGCCTCGATTTTATCAAGGAGCTCGTACAAGATCATGAAAACATCATCATCTTCCTGCGGGAAAATATCAAGCCTTTTGCCGACGTATATGGCGACGCGGGTACCAGCGATTTTATCACGGGGCTGATGGAAGAGCATGAGAAGATGGCCTGGATGCTACGGGCACATATAAAGTAACTGGCCGCTGACCGTTGGTTGGCTCAATTCTCTTTTTTTCCACCAAACAGCCGCTTGAGGAAGCCTGGTTTTTTCTTCGGCGGCTGTTGTTGCGGCGCGTCGGAAACGGTGATCTTGATGGAGCCCTGGGGGCTGGTCTTTTCGGTGGTTGCTTCCTTCAATATCTTCTGCTCTTCCGGGGACAGTTTGGAATCCACCGGTACGGTCGGGGGGCTTGTATCCAGGTATTGATTGGCTCTCCCGTTGCCTTCATTTGCGCCTTCGGCTCCTGGCGGCGCGGTCTTTTCGATCAGGGCCTGGTAGTCATACATCATTCCCCTGCGTATATCTTCCGGCTGGATGAACTTTGCATTGCGGTCGATCCCGAGTGTTTTATCAGCAAGGACTTTGGCAAAGAAATATTCCCAGATGGGGCGCGCTGCCTGGGCACCATAGCCGAGACCGCCTTCCAGGTGAATAAAACGATCGTCGCAGCCGATCCATGCGCCGGCCATCAGTTGAGGGGTATAGCCCATGAACCAGGCATCGGAGTTGTCGTTCGTGGTGCCGGTCTTCCCGCCCATTTCCGCCAGCTCGAGGCGGTTGCGAAGGCCGGCGGCGGTGCCGAAATCAACAGGTCCCTGCATCATCCGGGCCATCGTGTATGCAGTGGTCTGACTGATGACCTCTTTGCGTTCGGTGTCAAAGCGGTCGAGGACGGCGCCGTTCTTGTCTTCGATCCGCAGGATATAATAAGGTCTGGTGCTGAAACCGCCGGCAGGGAACATCGTGTATCCCCACATCATTTCATAGAGTGAGAGATCGCAGGCGCCGAGGGCCATCGAAGGGTAGGGATCGATCTTTGTCGGGATGCCGATCTGTTTCATGTATTCCGAAAAACGTTTTGGGCCTACCTGTTTCATGATATAGGCTGCCACGCCATTGATCGACCAGGCGAGGCCGCTGGCCATGGTAGTGCTGCCGCCTTCATGTTTGTCCGGACGTGCCGGAACAAAGCCAAAACCGGGGAAATATTGCTGGCTCGTTTCGCATTCCGTCCCGGGAGTGAAATTAAAATCTTCGATGCCAAGGCTATAAAGGAATGGCTTGATGGAGCTGCCGACCTGGCGCTTTGTGTTGATATTGACGTGATCGAATTTGTAGGTCTTGAAGTCGATGCCGCCCACCCAGGCCTTGACGGCGCCCGTGACGGGATCCATGACCATGAAAGCCGTTTCGAGCATCTCCTGGCTATATTTAATGGAATCCAGCGGGGACATGACGGTATCTTTTTCCCGTTTTGAATTCCAGGCAAAGACTTTCATGTTGACTGGTTTCATGAAGGTTTTACGGATGTCCGCGTCGGTCATGCCGGCATCCTCTTCGTTATTCCAGCGATCGCTGTTGTGCATGGCTGCTTCGAGAACGTTGAGGTGGTCTTTCCAGATCAGGCCTTTCCGGAGAGTGTACTGCGAGCTAAGGGCCTTTTGCAGTATGGGCAATTGTTTGGCTACGGCTTCATCTGCGTATATCTGCATCCGTGGATTGATTGTTGTGTAGATCTTCAATCCGTCTTCATAGAGATTATATGGTTCGCCGGTAGCCGGGTTCTTGTGATCCTTACACCATTTACGGAGATCTTCGCGGAGAACGTCCCGGAAATAGGGGGCCAGGCCGTTGTTCTCGTCCACCTTTTTATAGTTGCTCAGGTCGATCGGCCGGGACTTGTAGCTGACCCCTTCCTTGCCGGTGAGATAATTGTATTTGACCATCTGGTTGATGACGGTATTCCGGCGTTCGATCGCCATTTTGGGATTCCTCCTCGGGTTATATACCGTATTTCCCTTCAGCATACCGATCAAAACGGCGGCTTCGTCGACGGTGAGGCGGTCGGGCTCTTTTTGGAAGAAGGTCCGGGAGGCATTGCGGATGCCATAGAGATTATCGCCGAACGGGACCTCATTAAGGTAAAGGGCAAGGATCTCCTCTTTGGTAAAATTGCGTTCCAGCTTGATGGCGATGATCCATTCCTTGAGCTTCTCGATAAAACGGCGGGTGAGATTCTTCGACCCCTGGTCAAGGAGGTTTTTGGCAAGCTGCTGGGTGATGGTACTGCCACCCCCATCCTTTCCGAGCTTGAGGATGGCGCGCATCACGGAAAAGCCGTCGATCCCCGAATGTTCATAAAATCGTTCGTCCTCGGTGGCTACAAGGGC
>DASZJO010000044.1:0-13534 GCA_035948015.1 Puia sp. | reverse complement strand
GACTCAGTATAATGATAACGGAAAGTTCGGCAAACTTCTCCAATTCCGAACAACAAGTGTAAATTGAAGTAAATGTACGCGTTAGAGGGAGGTTTTGTAATATACTCCTTCGACACCCGGATACATCTTGCAATGAGTTGCGGTATCTTCAAAATCCTTCACATAATCTACGATAAGGAAATTGTTATAAAATTTAATCTGGAATGAGCAGGTAGCCGTACTTGTTATGGTGTATATACCTTGATTGCCTTTCACTCTGACACTACGCTTATCGGCCATGGTTGATCGCTTGGTCGGCTCAAAGGTGAAGGACTCTATATCAAACAATCCTTTATCGTCCTGGACTTCCCGAAGGGAAATACGCGCCTGCTGCCCCGTTTTTCCATACATATAGGTATAAATGCCTGGTATGATTTTGGGCTGAAAGCTCGTATCGATCCTTTGCAGGGATGTATCTTTGGTGTTTAGCTCAAAGGTATAGTCTTTGTGGCTCCCGGTCGATTCCCACCTTCCCGTGGCAGAAGCCCCTGGTTGATCAATAACAAAAGTCCCCCTGATATTCCCATCTGCCTGATACTCGCAGACGCTGATGGCCCCCTTTTTATCTACCCGACCGAGTAATTTTAAAGGAATATTGTCCTTTATATTCGTATATACCAATTCTCCTTGTACTATACTGTCTTTGACAGCCACCCACATAAACAGAGGAGTTTTTGAATTGATTTGACCTGTCCAAAAGTAGGTGGTTATAGAATTTCCGGAATTCACCCTGTCGCTAATGCCCGACTTCTGATTATTTTTTGTTCCCGCGTTACAACTTAGGGATAAAATGATCAGCAGGATTGAATAGCGTGTGGGTTGCTTCATTCGAACGAAACGGTTTGCCCCGATAATTATTGCCGATACGCAAGGTAGAAGACATTTTCATCCCGGAAATCCCCGGAATGCTTAACTTGGTTCCGCATTCCCCCCTTTCATCGCTAAAACAACCAACTCATGCGCTGCCAGCTATTAACTGTCCTTTTTATCACCGTTCAGGTGATCCTTCACGCCCAAACCGGCACGTACTGGAGCCCGGAACAATGTATGAAAATGAAAAATATCACCAGTGTTCGGGTTTCGCCGGATGGGACAAAAGTATTGTATACGGCCCGCCACGCAGTAATGACGGAGGATCGGAGCGAATACGTGAACCAGATCTTTCTTGCTAACATCGATGGCAGTAATACCATCCCGCTGACGCAAGGGGATAAGAATAATTCAAGCCCGAAATGGAGCCCCGATGGCAGCCAGGTGGCATTCATCAGCAACCGCGATGGTAAAAACAATCTGTATCTCATTTCACTCCGGGGCGGCGATGCCGATAAGATCACCGATGCAAAGACCGGCGTCAGCAATTTCAGCTGGAGCCCTGACGGGAAAATGATTGCCTATATTATGACCGACGCCCCTGGCGATAACGACGAAAAGAAAAAGAAAGGGAAAGACGATTGGTATTATTACGATGATGTCATCCTTCAAAACCGTCTGTACCTTGTTTGGCCGGGCGAGAATGATTCCATAGGAAAAAGGAAATGGAAGCAGCTTACAATGGAAAACCGAAACATCATTTCATTCGACTGGAGCCCGGATAGCAAATGGATTGCTTATGCACACGGCAAATCGCCCATGGCAAATGATGGTCAATATGCGGATATTTCCGAGATCAATATTTCTACTAAGGAAATCCGGAATATCGCCAACACTCCCGCCGGCGAAACAGACCCTTTGTTCAGCCCTGATGGAAAATTTATTGCGTATGTGTGTTCCGAAAACCCTGTCGTATGGCCGGGTAAAACATTTATTGATGTGGTGCCCGCAGAAGGAGGCGCCGCAAAAAAATTATCTGCCACTCCCAATGATCAACCGGGTATCTTGTCCTGGAGCCATGACGGCACGCATCTCTATGTGACCGAAAGCAACAAAACATTAACCAGCGTGTACCAGCTCGGCCTCGATGGCAGTGAGATCAGCGAATGGACAAAGGGCTGCAATGACCTGGCAGGCACGTTCGCGATGAACGATACGCGCACCTTCCTGGGCTTCGTGTTGCAAAACACTTCCAAACCGGGAGAAGCCTATATCAGCAATGCATCGACCTTTACGCCGGTTAGAATTTCAAATATCAATGCGGATATTTCCAACAATCCCGTCCCGAAAACGGAGCTGATCAAATGGAAAAGCGCTGACGGTAAGGAAATTGAAGCCCTGCTTACTTATCCTCTAAATTACCAACAGGGAAAGAAATATCCCTTGATCCTAAACCCACATGGCGGTCCGGCCGGCGGCTATACGCAAAGTTTTATTGCTTCCAATCAAAATCTCTATCCCATAGCTTCGCTGGCGGAGAAAGGCATATTCGTGCTGCGCCCCAACCCCCGCGGTTCCACCGGCTATGGGGTCGCTTTCCGTGAGGCCAACCAGCGCGACTGGGGAGGAGCCGATTTCAAAGACCTGATGCTGGGCGTAGACTACGTTATTAAAATGGGCCTGGCGGACCCCGATAAATTGGGAGTGATGGGCTGGAGTTACGGAGGGTTTATGAGCAGCTGGATCGTAGGCCATTCAGACAGGTTCAAGGCAGCGTCCATTGGCGCGCCGGTCGTCGATCTTTCCTTTCAAAACCTCACGGATGACATAAACGGCTTTCTTCCCTCTTATATGAAGGCCGACCCCTGGGCAGATTGGGCGGTATACGATGAGCATTCCCCGCTCCGTTTTGTACAGAATGTGAAGACGCCGGTAATGCTCCAGCACGGAGAGGCGGATGCACGGGTGCCAATCAGTAATTCACTGATGTTCTATCATGCCTTGCAGCGGCGTGGGGTGCCGGTAAAACTGTTAGCTCTGCCCCGCCAGCCACATGGACCCACGGAACCCAAAATGGTTTACAAGGTCTCTCAAAGCAATCTCGACTGGTTTGTGAATTACCTGGTGGACAATAAGAAGGCATTTTGATTTCCACGGGATAGGGATACAAAAAAAACTTTTTGAACAAACTTCGAACTGGTTTGAGGTGAATGTGAATTAAGGTTTAATTCGTTATCAGTGCCGTTTGAACATACGCGTGCGTTCCGGCTGTATCCGGTCGAAGTAGATTGAAATATTATTTGGAAGTTAAATTTATTCTTTCGTTCTTTATGTTCGAACATACCTACATTATTCCTTGATCGATCACAAAAGTAAACTGCCCCTTCATGTTCAGGTCGAAGAATATCTTCGAAAACTGATCGAATCCGCGAAAGCTAAGAACGGCGGCTTTTTGCCAAAGGAGGTAGAGTTGTCCAATCGCCTCGGAGTGTCGCGGAATACGATCCGCCAGGCAACCAACAAGCTGGAGAACGAAGGGTTGATCATCAGAAAAAAAGGTGTAGGTACACGGGTCGCACAGAGACGGAGCTTGCAAACCGGCTTGGACCACTGGTATAGTTTCACCCGGGAAATGCAGGAAAAAGGTATTGTTGTCACCAACTTGCGTTTGAAAGTGGAGTGGACCCTGGTAAATGACACCATTCGGAATTTTTTCCTGACCGATGAAAACAAAAAGATCCTGAAGCTTTCGAAATTGAAGGGGGAAGAATCCGGGGAACCGATCGTTTATTTCGAGAGTTGGTTCCACCCGCGGATCGGTGCGAGCGACCAGGACGATTTCAACCGGCCCTTATACTCAATGCTGGAGGAAAAATACGGGATTGTGGTAGACCGAAGCCAGGAGCAAATAAAGGCAGGCGCCGCCGGACCCATGGCTAAGCGGCTTGGAGTCGATCCCGGCTTTCCGGTGCTGATTAGGGAGCGGTTCGTGTACGATATTGGGGATCGGCCGGTTGAATACAACATTGGATATTATCGTAGCGATAAGTTCACCTACAATATCGACATTAAAAAAGGCAGTTTCTAAGAGGCCTTTTATTTTTTTGCGGCGGATTAGTATGTTCAAACATAGGTACATATAAATAGGAACACTGAAAGGAATCCAAAACACGAAAGGCCCGCTGAGAGCGCCTTTTAACAAAATATCGACACTGCTTATATGTTCAGACATTCGAATGATAAAAAGGATCAGCCCGTCAACGGCCAGGAGGACAACCATCCGGCGCCGGCTGCTGTATGGTTGGGCGTCGATGTGGGGGGAACCCATTTTAGCGCCGCAGCCGTCAGCAATGGGCAAGTTCTACAGAATTCGTACCGCACAGTAAAGATCGATGCCTCGGCAGATGCTTTCACCATCATCAATCATCTGGCAGAATTACTGTCGATTGTTAGGTCCACCACCACAGTGCGTATTGAAGGAATTGGTATCGCCATGCCCGGGCCATTTGATTATGAGAATGGCATTTCCAAAATCGAAGGGCTAAACAAATACGAAGGTCTTTTTGCACTCAATATTGGCCAGGCCCTTCATGACCTGTTCGCGGGCGATAATGTTGCGATTCGGTTCGGGAACGATGCCGCTTGTTTTGGGCTTGGCGCAGCCAGACTTCCCGAAACTGCCGGCTTCAGGAAAATAATCGTGATCACCCTAGGGACCGGCTTCGGAGCATGCTTTATCGACGATAAGCGACTCGTGACCGATGGCCCGAATGTGCCGCCCAATGGCTATTTGTACAATCTTCCTTTCAAAGGTGGCATTGCGGAGGATTTCGTCTCCGCCCGAGGGTTGTTGAATAGCTGCCCCGCGAAAGACGTCGGTGAGTTGGCCGCCCGCGCCGCCAAAGATGACCTGGCCGCGAAAGCATTCCGCCAATTCGGTTGGAACCTGCAGGAAATTCTTTTACCGTGGATAAAACAATTCGGCGCGGAGGCTATTGTGATCGGCGGCGGCATTGCCGGGGCTTATTCCTTGTTTTCTGTGGATCTTGGCGTCCCGGTTATTGTTCCGGGAAATACCGAAACAGTGGCAATAGCCGGTGCTACCGCCTTATCACCCCTTGTCGAAAGACATGGCAGGCCTGCCCGCAAAAGCACGCAGCCCTTGCTCCCTAAAAAAATGGAGTTAGCATTTGATGACAAGTATAAAATTTTCCCCACCGGGCCGTTGGGCGATAAAAAAGTGTTTTCCGGCTATCGCTCGCTGGCGCGTTGGATCGTCGAACTCAACGGAGCGCGGTTGGATGGTTTTGCCGGAATCGACTGGCACCTCGTTCGGCAACAGCTTTGTTTAGAACTGAAAAGGCTCGGCGTTAACGTGCTCTGGCATGAGGTCTCAGCGTTCCTTCGGTCCGAAAGCGAGATCGAGCAAATGGTTGCTCCTTTCTTGGGTCCTGACGGCTCGGTATGGGGGGAAAAGACAAATTTAACACTGGAGGATTGGTACACCCGCAGGCTCCGGGAATGGAAACCACCGGTCATGGAAAAAGACGTGATCAACATTATCGCCGGTCCCGGCGCAGGCCTTTGCGCGTGGGATGCGCCGATCGCTTACTTCGATCTGCCGAAGAATGAATTGCAATACCGGATGCGCGCACATAGCGCGAGTAATTTAGGCCGCGTCGATAGCAGCATGTTTGCCGGGATGTACAAACGTTCCTATTTCGTCGACTGGGTGGTGCTGAATGAGCACCGCCGGGAGATTGGCGATGAAATCGTTGTCGTGGTGGATGGACAACGGGAGGATGATCCGAACTGGGCATTTTTCAGCGATGTACTCACCGGTCTCGAGCGGGTGGCCTTCTCGCTGATTCGGGCGCGGCCGTGGTTTGAGCCGGGAGTTTGGGGCGGTCAATGGTTGAAGCAGCATATCCCAGCCCTTTCAAGGGAAGAGGTGAATTATGCCTGGAGTTTTGAACTGATAGCGCCTGAGAACGGAATCGTGTTTGAAAGCGATGGTCTGCTCCTGGAGATCGCTTTTGACTGGCTGATGCAATGGCAGTCCCATGCGGTCCTGGGTGTTGACGCCGGGAGGTTTGGCGAGGAGTTTCCGATCCGGTTTGACTTCCTGGACACTTTCGGCGGCGGGAATTTGTCGATCCAATGTCACCCGTCGCTGCCCTATATAAAAGAACATTTTGGGGAGAGGATCACTCAGGATGAGACCTATTATATGCTCGATACGAAACCCGGATCCGGCGTGTATCTCGGCTTTACCGAAACTATTGAGCCGGCGGCATTCCGAACAGCGCTTGAAAAGAGCCAGGATTCGAATCAGAGCATCGACATAGAGGAATTTGTCCAATTCCTGCCGGCCAATAAACATGACCTCTTTTTAATTCCGAACCAGACTATTCATGGATCCGGCGTAAATAACCTGGTTCTTGAAATCAGCGCGACCCCCTACATCTTCACGTTCAAAATGTATGACTGGATGCGCCTGGACCTGGAGGGGATGCCACGCCCTATTAATATCGAGCATGCCTTCCATAATCTTGATTTCTCACGGAAAGGAAACGCTGTGAAAAATGACCTGGTGTCGAAGCCAGAAATCATTAAGCAGGACGGTGGAATGACATGGGAGAATTTGCCAACGCACCCGGAACATTTCTATGGCATAGAGCGCATTACGCTGACCGGCAGTACCCAAATCCAAACGGCGGGGAAATTCCATCTGCTGATGGTGGTCGACGGCAAAGGGGTGACCGTAGAAACCCGGGATGGCCGCCGTCATATTCAGCATTACGCCGAGACCTTTGTTATTCCAGCCTTTGCCAAATCTTACACCCTTATCAACGAAGATCCATCACCCGTTATCCTTATAAAAGCTTTCGTGAAACAGAACCAAAACAATATTTAATCACCGACAATTGTTTGCATTTTATGAAAAATGTTAGACTTCTTTTACTGCTTATTACACTTTACAACGGGGCACTTCTGGCTCAGTCCAGGCAATTGACCGGACGAGTTATCGACGACGGGGGCCGCCCACTGTCAGGCGTTTCCGTTGTTGTTAAAGGAGAAAAGATTGGTACGACAACGGATGACAACGGCATTTATCATTTGCAGGTCCAGGGAAATCCGAAACTGGTATTCTCCATTGTTGGCTACGGCTCGAAGGAAGTCAATGCCGGCGAGGCCGGGTCGGTTGTATTGGCGGTTGCGCACAGTGCCGTTGACTCTGTGGTAGTCGTCGGATACGGCACCGCTCGGAAGATCGACGTCACCGGCTCGGTGGCTTCGGTCAAAGCCAGCGAACTCCTGGACAGGCCGATTACTAACGTGCTGGAAGGCCTCCAGGGTCGCGTTGCGGGTGTCGATATCGCCCTGAATTCGGGTGCGCCGGGTGGTCTGGCATCCGTCATCATTCGCGGTATCGGCTCGATCAATTCGAGTACCGATCCACTGTATGTCGTGGACGGGGTAGCCATGGAAAATATCCAGTTCCTCAACCCTTATGACGTCCAAAATGTAGAAGTGTTGAAGGATGCTTCGGCCACTTCAATATATGGCGCCAGGGGCTCAAATGGCGTCATCCTCTTGACCACGCGACGCGGATCCAGCCAACGAGGGACTGTCGTTTCTTACGACATGTCGCTTAGTTATGGCCATTTGGAACACGAAATGAAGGTATTGAATTCGACTCAGTGGCTGAAAGTTCTCGCAGGTGGCATGGCCAATAACAGTATCTGGGGCGCGCCCGCCCGGTCCCTTGACCTGAGCGACACCCGGCTCTTTAATTCCGACGGTACTCCCAAGTACAATACGGACTGGCAAAAAGCTTCGACCCGGAACGCTATCTCGAATAACCATGAGATTTCCATTCAAACGAGGGGAGAAAATTCATCTTCAGGAATATTTATGAATTACTCCTACAACCAGGGGATCATGTTGAATTCCGACCTCCGTCGTTATAATATCCGGTTTACCCACGATACCAGGCTGGCTAAGTGGGTCGACTTCGGGATGAACATCCTGGTCAATTATTCCAAAGAGAACGAGGTCGATCCGACCACGGGCGCGAACACGCCGACCCGTACCATGATCGAAATGCCGGCCATTATCCCCGTTAAATTCCCGGACGGCACATGGGCTAACAATCAGGTTTCATCGACGTTTTCCTTCCTTGACGCCGCGGAAAATCCGGCGAAAGTGCTTTTGCAACAAACCCACCTTAACACGCGGACCCAAATCTTTGGAAACGCTTTCCTCAATTTCCATCTTACCAAAGACCTCGACTTTAAAACCCAGTTTGGCACGGACCTTCAAAACAACCAGGCTGATTTCTATAGCCCCTCCGACCTGTTGAACATTTCAGCGAACCAGAAAGGTGTTGCGTCCATCAATAACGAACAATATGCCTACTGGCAGCAGGAAAATTACCTGACCTACAAGAAGACCTTCGGTGAGCATCATCTCAATGTCGTGCTGGGTGCCAGCTGGCAAGAGCGGATAGACGAACAATTGAATGGCAGTACGCAATATTTCTCTGATGACTTTTACCGTCAATACAATCTGGCAGCCGGCGCTCAACCGAACCCTCCCGCCAGCAGCTATGATCGGTGGTCCATCAATTCCTATTTCGCCAGAGTAGGATATAACTTCGCTGACAAATATCTGTTGACGCTGACGGAACGCGATGATGGCTCGTCTCGCTTTGGCGCAAACAATAAATACGGCTCATTTCCTTCCATTGGCGCCGGCTGGGTGGCCAGCAAGGAGAATTTCCTGTCCGGGGTTTCGGCGATCAACCTGCTGAAGATCCGCGGGTCGTACGGCGCTACAGGGAACACGGAAATTGGAAGCTATCAGTCGTTGTCGACCATCAGCAGCGGAACCACCCTTTTGGATGGGAACCGCGTCGCCTCGTCCAGCATCAATGGTTTGCCAAATCCGGACCTGAAATGGGAAAAGACGGTGCAGACAGATATAGGTCTTGAATTGCAACTTTTCCACAGCCGTTTGTCATTTGAAGGCGATTACTACTACAAAAAGACGACTGACCTGCTATTGAACAAGCCCGTTCCGAATAGCACCGGTTTCTCCGGCGTATTGTCCAATATCGGCAGCATGCAAAACGCGGGGGTAGACCTAAGGTTATCTGCCCGGATTGTCGATGCAGGGGATTTCTCATGGACCACCGCCTTCACTGCCAACTATAACAAGAATAAGGTTCTTAAACTGGGTAGCAATAACGAAGATATCTTCCCGGGGCCATATTGGGGACCTGTCAGCGATGGTTTCACTATTCTCCGTGTTGGACAGGCAGCAGGATCCTTCTATGGGTATAAACGCATGGGCACTTACAGCACAGCCGATGTAGTTGCTGGACTGGCCCAAGACCCCAGTTTTCCGTATAAAGCAGGTGAAGAAAAAGAATCCGCTCAGAAATATATCCTAGGTCACGGATCGCCGGACTGGAACGGTAGCTTTGTTAATACGTTCCGGTATAAGAATTTTGACCTGTTGGTTGACCTTCAGTTCTCCGAGGGCGCCAAGATCGCTCAGGCATTCTTGTTCTCGTCCGAAGACCGGACAGGGTATAGCAATTCTCTGGTTACTGAATTGAATGCCTGGACTCCTGAAAATCAGAACACTCCGATCCAGCAATGGCGTTTTGCGCCGGATGCCGGCCAAAGCGCGGCGTTCGACAGCCACTGGGTGGCGGATGGTTCCTTCATTCGGGGTCGTAACATCGTATTTGGCTACAACTTGACGCAGGGCGAATTGAGTCCGCTCCATGTCCGTCGGCTTCGTTTTTACATCAGCGCCCAGAATCTGTTCCTGATCATGTCGAAGCAATACAAGGGCTACGATCCGCAAAGCGTTTCCTGGAATACCCCTGGCGCGCCACCCTTTGGCCAGAACATCGAATTCTATCAATATCCTAAAGCCAGGACGTTTACTGCCGGTCTGAACATGGGATTTTAATGTTTAATTATCAATTTAATAGCACTCAAATGAAAAAAATATCGGGGTTTGCATTGGTGATGGCTATTCTGCTGTTCGCCTCCTGCAAGAAGTTTTTAGCAGAAAATCCGAAAAGCTCACAACCGGTCAATGACTACTACCAAACGATCGACCAGGTGCAAAGTGCTGTCAACTATCTATATAATCCGGCGACGGGGCCCAACAGCTTTTTTAACATCGGGGGCTTGTACGACGCCAGCTACAGCTTTACGCTGGATAACCTTAGCGGCATGGCCAATAACGTCGTGGCCCAAAACCCGAGCGTTCGCTATTTTGCCTCGTTGACACAAACTTCGGATAACGAGGACAACTACGTCGATGCAATATGGTCGTCGTTCTATAGCAATATTGCGAGCGCCAATACCATCATTTCGCAAGTTGGCGCAAGTAAGACGATCGACCAAACGGCGGCGGCGCCATTGATTGCGACGGCTAAATTTTTTCGTGCAATGGACTACTATTACCTGGTCCGGCTATTCGGCGCCGTTCCATTGATCCTCAAACCTTACACCAGCCTGAATGGTATCTACGCGCCTCGCACATCCGTTGATTCCGTGTATCAGGCTATCGTCGCAGATTTGAACGACGCCTACACCAACGGGGGCTTGGCTGACAAGCCGATGGGTCAAAACGGAAATCAAGTATCGAAAGGGACCGTCGGAACGGTACTGGCCGAAGTCTATCTGACGATGGCAGGTAAGCCGCTGGGCCAGGGTTCAACGGCCTACACGTCCGCTTTCCAGACGGCCCAGTCGATCATTAGCAGCGGCGGCGGTTATGCACTCTTCGATAATTCCGGTGGAACGACGGCATTCGACAAGTTGCGGCTGACCGCCAATGACCAGGGTAGCGAGTATATGTATTTCGTAGAATACAATAGCTCGATCCAGCAAAGTGCCTATCCGGAGTATTCATTGCCGAATACCTTCCCATTGAGCGTGCCCAATTCGAACCTGAATGTGGCGTACACGCTGGTTACTCAGGCCTGGACGCCTTCTACGACTTTGTTGAGCATGTACGATAGCACGAACGATGTTCGCCGGCATGAGAAGCAATTTTACAGCACATCATTCAACTACATCACCAAGGGTGGAACTCCGGCTTCGATCGCATATCCCTTCATGCCATACCGCTGGTTCGACAGCCTGGCTATCTTCAGCACCGCGGCATCCGGGAAGTACACCAGCGTTTATCGATTGGCCGATGTGTACCTGATCGCGGCGGAGGCCGCAAACGAATTGAACCAGGATCCGACTCCGTATTTGACGCCAATCCTGGCCAGGGCCTATGTCACTCCCCCCGCCATTCCCTCCAGTCAGTCCGACCGTCGTAACTTTATCCTGGCAGAGAGGTTCAAAGAACTGGCCATGGAAGGTCACTTTTGGTTTGACATGCTTCGCACGCAATCTTATCCGGATGTTGATGCATCGCACAATGTTACTTTCTCGGCATTGGTTGGTCACTCCAATGGACGCGGCCAGTCGTACGCTAACACTGACCTTTTATTTCCGTTGCCTGCAACCGAAATGCAGCGAAACCCGAATTTAGTTCCGCAGAACCCTGGCTATTGATATGAAAAGAATAACTGCTTGCATAGCGCTCTTAATGCTGACCAATGTATCATTCGGTCAGATTTCCAAAGTCACGGTCAAAGCTGTGAAAGGACTTCCGTTTCTATCAACACGAGGACAGCGGAGCTTTCAAAGTATTGACCTTAATGTAGAAAATACCGGCGATTCTGTCGAGGCAACGATTATGGTTGACGGGGCGCCGCCGCTTACAGTTGGTATCGGAACCGGAAGCCGCGATATTGAAGCCTACGCGCCGGAGGCGCCGAAACCCAGGGAGGCCAGGTTACGGGTGGCGGTTGGTCAACAGACCGTCTATACGGGCCAGGTTTCCCTGGAGCCCGTCCGAAAAATGACGGTTTATATTCTTCCCCACAGTCACAATGACATTGGCTATACCGAGATTCAGACCAACGTCGAACGGAAACAGATGAACAACCTGCTTACGGGCATCGACTATTCGGAAAGAACAAAGTCGTATCCGGCCGGTGCCCGTTTCGTGTGGAATCTCGAAGGGGTTTATGCGGCCGATTTGTTTTTGCATCGAATGAACGATCAGGAAAAGCAGCGGTTTATCGACGCGGTGCATAATGGCGGCGTCGCGCTGAACGGCATGTACGTAAATACGCTGACAGGCATTTGCGGGTCGGAGGAATTGCTTCAATTGTTCCACCGCGGAACGGAGGTCGCGGCCCTCTGCGGGGCGAAGGTAGACGCAGCCATGATCAGTGATGTTCCTGGCTATACCTGGGGCACCGTAACGGCGATGGCCCAAGCAGGCATCAGGTATTTCAGCGCCGCGCCAAACAATTTTGATCGGATCGGAGATATCCTGCAGCAATGGGAGGACAAACCGTTCTATTGGGTCGGTCCGGGCGGGAAAGAGAAAGTCCTGGTTTGGATCCCCTATCGCGGTTACGCGCTCTCTCATGGCTTGCCGGATGGCCTGACTTGGAAATTTGTCGGCCAGTACATGGCTGAACTGGATCGCAAGCACTTTAAATATGATATTTCTTACATCCGCTGGAGCGGTCATGGAGACAATGCTACCCCTGACATGACCATCTGCGATTTTGTCAAGGACTGGAATACGAGGTACACCTGGCCCAGGTTTGTTATTTCGTCGACCAGTATCGCCTTCAGGGCATTTGAAGATCGGTACGGCGCACAGATTCCACAAGAAAAAGGGGATTGGACCGGCTACTGGGAAGACGGAACCGGGTCATCCGCTTTTGAGACGGCGGAAAATCGCGCGACCAGCGCCCGCATGAACCAGGGAGAGGCGCTATGGGTCATGAAAAATCGTGCGGACTTTCCGGCGGACACGGATCGCGACGCCTGGAGAAATGTTATCCTCTATTCTGAACACACTTGGGGTGCGGATGTCAGCGTGACACGGCCGTTGAGCCAAAAGACGATGGAACAGTGGATTATCAAACGTTCTTACGCCACGAATGCCGATAGTCTTTCCCGTCAATTGATGTCCGATGCTTTAGGTCCGGGATTTGGCGCGACCAGTAACAGTGTCGATGTTTTCAATACGCATTCCTGGTCAAGGTCGGGATTGGTACTGGTCCCCAGAGAATTGTCTTCGGCCGGTGATCTGGTGAAGGACCCAACGGGACAGGTATTGACATCGCAGCGGCTATCCACGGGGGAACTAGCGTTCATGGCTGTGGATGTGCCAGCATTTGCTTCCAGGCGATATGCCATTTCATCAGGCTCATCCGGATTGGATCCGGCACGAGATGTGAGGGTGTCTGATCATTCGCTGGAGAATGATCAAATAACAGTCGGCGTCGACGAAAAAACGGGCAATATTACCAGTTTGAGAAAGGCGGGACTGGCGAACGAGTTCGTTGATAATGATTCAACGGGTGGATTAAATGAATACTTATTTCTCCAAGGCAATAATCTGGCGGAATTGCAGCATAGCGGCGCCGCTAAGATTACAGTCAAGGAACAAGGACCATTACTGGCGGAATTGCAAATTAAATCCGATGCGCCGGGGGCGGCCCATTATTTACGGGAATATCGATTGGTCAAGGGATGTGACTTCGTAGAGATCAAAAATGTGTTGGACAAACTGC
>DASZJO010000043.1:0-17287 GCA_035948015.1 Puia sp. | reverse complement strand
AATCCGAACCGTTCGTCGGCTGCGGATAGATGATGGAATCGCCATAGATCGGAAGCGAAGGACAACTTGGCTGTGGCGGTGGGAGCGGCGATGCGGGTGGGGGAGCGGGGGGAAGTTCTGTGGGGTTGATCAATACCTTTGGAGGATTGTAAACACTATCTTGCGGCGCAGACCGCATCGAGCCAAGGTTATAGGCCGGATCGGTTTCGCTCTTCTGGCAGGAGGTCAGGATCAGGAGGGTTGCCAATCCCAGCAAGGAAATCAGGTGTAATTTCTTTTTCATCGGTACGGAGGGTATTAGGGTACGTTGACAAAATACAAAATCTTCTTCATGAATTCAAGCGGGACGGGGCCTTTTAGGGCCTGGCCTCCTAATTAGTAAACGCCCGGCGCCGGAATGTAACCGGTCCGTGGCGTTAATTTTACAACAACTTGATTGTCAGGATCTAGTGATTCTGATAGTTCAGGGTGTCTCTAAAGACTACGTGATCGGGGACTATTTTTGCGGCCCCGAACATCTGCGGCTCCCCGATCTTCGGCGGTGGCGGCGGCACCTTATGGCCGTCAATAGTGATCTTGGCCAGGCTCGCCCGATCGAATACCACGAACTGCCTGGTGGTTCCGTCCTTGTTTAGATACGAGATCCTTAGGGTGTCAACCTTTTTCATTGCAGTTAACTGGATAGCGGGCCTTATAGTCACCGCTTTTTCCGGCTGTGCCTGCTGCTCCTTGCTGCAGGCCAGCGCCATCACTGCCAGCAGGACGGGCAGGGCCATTGCCATCCGCCATCGCGATGGTGATTTGGATGAATTGATCATATGTAATCTTCGTTTTATAGGTGAAAAATAGAATGAATGCGACGGATCCAGGTAGCGACCGCCGTCATAGGCCTGCAGCAACATTCGCGCAAAGGTCTCCAAATCGCCCGACGCAATGCTGGCATCATCGGCAATGAATTCATGGACCATCTGCAGCTCCCGCCGGATCAGCCAATAGAATGGATTCATCCAGAAGACCGCCGCCAGCGACTGCGCAAACAAGTTATCATATGTATGACCACCACGGATATGAGCGAGCTCGTGATCGAGGATCTTCCGTTGGACCGGATCGTGGATATCGGCGCCTTCCTGCCAGAACAGATTCTTCAGGAACGAGAAGGGCGCCCGCCGGTCCTGTACTTCGATCAGCAGGCAGCCTTCGATACGTTGCGTTTCATGACCCCGTCTGAGCCGGTAAACCCGGAGTATCCGCAAACCCAGGATCACCAGCAACACCGCACTGACCGCAGCACAGACGCCGGCTGCAACGGCCAGCACCGAAAAAGCCTTTGCAGCAGCCGGGTGCGCGCCCATACCTGTGATCAGTACCGTCATAGGCCGCGACGTCGTGTTCCATGTCAGCCATTTTATATGGATCAGTGGCAGTATCAGGCTGGCCAGCAGGCTTGTCAGCAACCATGCGCGATTGAACAAATGGGATTTCCGGTTGCGCAGTGCCAGGTGGTAGTACCCCAGCATCAGCCCGCTTACTGCCGCCGACCGGATAAGATAGGAGACGAGCGTATCCATATTATTTCTTGTTTTTCTTTATCTGTTGTAATAATAATTCCAGATCCTTGACCGACAGCTTGTTTTCATCCACGAGAAAGGAGACGACATTGCTGAACGAGCCGTCGAAATACGCCTTGGTCATGTTGGTCAGCGTTTCGCGGGAATAGTTGTCCTTGGATATCGCCGGATGATAGCGATAGATGCGGCCAAGCGTTTCGATGCGGACGAAGCCCTTGTCCACCATCGTTTTTAAGATCGTTGCGACCGTGTTCTTATGCGGTTTTGGTTCGGGCATGGCTTCGACGATCTCCATCAGCACGCCGCAGCCCAGCAGCCACAGGACCTTCATAACCTGTTCCTCCGCACGGGTGAGGGTTTTCATCTTGAACTATGTTTATAGTTCAAAGGTAGAACTATTTTTATAGTTTCAAATTTTTTTTTTGAAAATAGTGACAATCGGCGTCGGAGAGGATCTTGCCCTCGGCGTCGGAGAGGATCTTGCCCTCCGCTCATTTCAGGATTAGTACCGGTACCTTGGCGTTCCGGACCAATGCCTGCGAAATGCTGCGGTGCGTGAGCTTGTAGAAGAAGCTATGCTTTCCGGGCAGTGCGATGACCATATCTGCTTTCCTGGCCTGCGCAAAGTCAAGAATTCCCAGCAGCGTATCGGATGCGTCGGAGTAGTAGAGTTCCCAATCGATACCCGCCAGATATTTTTCGAGGCTGGTGCTTACCGCGCGGAACCGCTCATCCGGCTCCGACCGCCGGAAGCCGGGGTCTACATTGACAACAAGGACTTTTTTATTGCGCCAGAGTTCATCCTCCTGCATGACCCGAAGCGGTGCCAGACAAGCCAGGTTCCGGAAATCGCTGGGGAGGAGGACCTGGTGAATGCCCCCGAAGGCCTTCCCGGCGGGGACAATGAGCACCGGTATCGGACTGATCCGGGCGATCCCGATCACGTGTTCCGCGATCTCACTGGGGTCTTCTCCACCGGGACCATCACTGCCGATAACGAGGAGGTCCGGCTTCCGGCCGGCTACCGCGCTCAGGATGGACCGCAATAACGGTTCTTCACTTTCCATCGTCTCTACCGTTACCGCCTGACCGACGAGTGGCAGCATCTCTTCCCGGATAGCTCTGAGACGCTGTCGCAATCCGCCGCGTTTTTCGAGGATCTCCCGTTCTCCGACCTGCACGAAGTCAGGTGTCGGAAGGATCTGTTCATAAAGGGAAACAAAATAACTGTTCAACAGGATGATCCGCCCGATCTGATATTCAGGCGAAGCGGACAGCTCCGCGACATAACGGGCAGCATTGTGTGATGCGGCCGAATGATCGACCGGCAATAGGATTGTTTTCATGACCCGGGATTTTAAATGGTTACTTGTACATTTTCCGTTATCTTCCTGACCAGCTGCAGACATCCTTCGATCTCCCCGCCGCTGATCCCGGCCACCGCTTGTTCATATACTTCCAATACCCAGGGATAAAGCCTTTTTCGCAATTGCCGCCCCGCCGGAGTGAGGTAGACCAGCTTGTTTCGCCGATCCCGCTCGTCGCCAACCCGCGAGACGAGCAATTCCCTTTCCAGCTTGCCCACAAGGTGCGTGATGCTGGACTTGTCCTTGACCGTGAGGGCCGCCAGCTGCTGCTGATTGACACCATCCTCCTTCCAGAGGCAGGCCAGGATCTCTACCATCTCGAAACTGATGTGCGGCGCATGCTGCGTGATCTTCTCCTGGAGCAGATAGTTGATGTGATTTCTCATTTCAGCCACTGCCCGGCCCAGATCCACGGCTAGTTCGGTTCGTTCTTTTTCGGGCATGATCGGGAGTATTTAGGTTATAACATTTACCAATGCTAGATAGTTTAAAGTTAAACCATTTTTGATATTCGGCCCAAAATTGTATATTCATCCTTTTAATAACATGAAACTCAACACGATTACTACACTTGCCCTTATCGCCGTCTGTCTTTCGCTTTACGCCTGGACCCAGTCAGCAACGGCCTCCGGTCTTCATTTGAATGGTACCTGGCAGTTGGTATCAGGGATGACGATCACTGGGAAAGACACCGTTCCCTATGCCACCGATTTCCGGATGATCAAGATCATAAATGACACACATTTTGCCTTCCTGCGGCACGACAAAAATCCACCTAAGGATTCATCCAATCATTTCGACGCAGGTGGCGGCAATTATACGCTTTTGGGCAACCAGTATACAGAACACCTCGATTACTATGCAGACCGGAACTGGGAAGGCAAGCCCTTCACCTTTACGGTCGAGCTGCGAAACGATACCTTGGTCCAGACCGGTATAGAAAAGGTCGATGCTGCACACATCGACCATGTAATTATCGAGAAATATGTGAGGGTCTCCACTACCGAAAAATAAGCGCTATATTTAGGTATTAATTATGTAAGACGGTGAAGAAGGCGCTCATCATTGTTGCCTGTTTCCTTTTGCCGGCCGCCGCTGTCCGGGCACAGGATATCCTGCCCGTCAATGATCTCCCGTTTGAGCTACCAGTTCCGGACTTCCATAGCACCCTGTTATTCAACGGTTGGGTAAAAGCGGCGGTGCTGTGGTATAATCCCGTGCTGCGAACTGATACTTCACTATGGTTCGATTTCGATAAAGCTACCCAACGCCTGCTGGTCACGACAGATAAAAAGACCGAATTCCTTTTTGACAAACGCGAATTTCAATCCGTGACCTTCCACCTGGGGATCTCGGCCTTTACCTTCCTACACGTCCCCGTCATAAATGATTATGACCTCTTCTATGAGTTGGTCAGGTCGGACCACCGGTATTCGCTTTATAAGTCGATCCGCCCAAAAGTATGGAGGGACGGGTACCTGGACTGGAATGAGTACTACATCATATTCCCCTTCCCGCAGGTTCGGGTGCTGAAGTTGAGCGCACCCGATAAATGGCTTCTCGACCGGGCCTTCGAGTTAAGCGGCGACAAACAGATAGTAGATCGATACTATGCGCTTCATTCTGACGAAGAGCAGGGTGAACATTTTCTTAAGGGGTTGATCGAATACCTGAACCGATGAATTCCTTAATTTTAGGAAATTCGAAAAGCTTTTTCTCATGACAAGATTCTTTGGGATTGTCCCTGCCTTTCTGCTATTAACCATTATCGACGCGAAAGCGCATACTCCGGTTCCCGTTAAACCCCATCGATTGTACGTTTCCCATTTCGAAAATGTGCTGGGCACTTCACTGGAACTTAAGTTGTCCGCCGGCTCAACAGCGGCGTCGGAAGCGGCGGAGGCTGCGGTCCTGAAGGAGATCGACCGGTTGTCCGGTATTTTGAGCGGATATGATCCGCATAGCGAATTCAGCCGGTGGATGAAGACCTCACAAACTCCCGTTCCGGTCTCGGCAGAATTATTCGAAGTGCTAGGTCTCTTTGACCAGTGGCGGATCAGGACGGATGGCGCCCTGGACGCGTCCGCTGAAGTCATTACAAAATTGTGGAAACAGGCAGCTGTGAAAGACCAGCTTCCTTCCGCTGCCGACCTGGCATTGGCCGTAAGCCGCGTGCGACAGCCCCACTGGAAACTGGATAGCCTCAACCGGACCGCCACCCATCTAAGCGATGTCCCCCTGGTACTGAATTCCTTCGCCAAAAGTTATATTATCCGGCATGCCGCTGACGCAGGCCGCAACATCAAGGGCATAGATGCCATCATTGTAAATATCGGCGGCGACTTGGTGATTTCCGGGGATTTGAAAGAGACGGTGCTGATCAGCGATCCGAAAGACGACGCTGAAAACGCCGAGCCGGTCGACCGGCTGCTGGTCAGTGATCAGGCTGTGGCCACCAGCGGCAATTATCGCCGCGGTGAGCAGATCCGCGGTCATTGGTATTCGCATATCGTCGATCCGCGGACCGGACAACCGGCAGGAAATATCCTGAGCGCGACAGTGGTTGCGCCCAATGCGACAGATGCCGGTGCGCTGGCGACCGCCTTCAATGTACTTAGCGCCGAAGAAAGCGTACGGCTTGCCTCCACCATACCCGGTGCCGAATACCTGATCCTGACCGCAGCCGGAGATCGTATTTCCAGCCCGGGATGGAAGAGTATGGAGAAGACGTCACCGCCGGGCATAGCCTCACCGGCGGAAGGTGATTTTGAGGTACTGATAAATTTGCAGATCAACCTGCAGACGCAGGGAAATGTCAAGCGACCATATATAGCGGTTTGGGTAGAGGATATGAACCATGCGCCCGTTCGGACCATTGCGGTCTGGCACGGCAGCGACCGTTACCTCCCGGAGCTCAAATCCTGGTACTTGAAATATCGCGATCTCTATACTTCTGATCGGAATTTTAACAGCTCGAGCACTAGCGCGACCCGGTCCGCCGGAAAATATTCGGAAAAATGGGACGGAACGGATGACCAGGGCAAACCGGTCAAGCCCGGCAAATACGTGATTAAAATAGAAGCAGCCCGGGAACATGGCACCTACCAGCTGATGCGGCAGGAACTCGATTGCGACGACACGCCGAAACAGATCAATATCGGCGCCAACATTGAGGTGGCCGCATCATTGGATTATAGGAAAATAAAGAATGGCAACTAATCGCGATCTCCTCTGGAAACGGAAAACGGCCATGCTGATCCGCTGGCTGCATATTTACCTTTCGATGCTGAGCTTCGCCATCGTCTTTTTCTTCGCGGTGACCGGACTGACCCTGAACCATGCGGATAAATTTGGCGATCAGCTGAAGTCGGTACAGCAAAAAGGGAGCCTGGACAGCACCTGGGTGAACATGCCGGATACCGCCAGGATCGATAAGTTAAGGGTCGTCGAATATCTTAGGGAAGCCAATCATATCCATGCGGCCTTAACCGATCTAAGGATCGAGGATGATCAGATCGGAGTTTCCTTCAAGGGGCCGGGATACGAAGCCGACGCTTTCATCAGTCGCCGTACCGGCCATTATGACCTGACTGAAACCAGTGCAGGGTTCGTGGGGCTTATCAATGATCTGCACAAGGGCCGGGATACAGGCCACGCCTGGTCAGTCTTTATCGACGCCTCGGCGATCCTCCTGACCCTCGTATCTCTGACCGGGATGATCCTGATCCTGTTCCTGAAGAGACGACGCGCCGCCGGGCTGACCATTGCAGGTTTCGGGCTGATCGTGGCATGGCTGATCTATCGGATCTGGATAAAATAGGCATATGAAAAATATTCTACTTTCCCTGGTATTTGCGGCATTTGCCTTTTCAGGCTTTGGCCAGCAACAAAAATGGCATGAGCTGGAAGGCTATTTTCAATCCCCGTCCAATAAGGAAATGGTTGTCCGGTTTACTGCCCGTGACAGTATGCTGGTGGCAAAAGCTTTTTGGAATAACGTTGAGATCCACCTGCTGCCGGACACTGGTCTTTCTTTTGTCAGCAAGGAGGCGGAGGATGGCAACCCCATTCGGATCCGATTCCTGCGCGATGCCTCCGGGGCGGTCAACCGGATCAATGTTGCCAATAACGACGTATGGACCAGGGTAACCAACTATACCCCGCAGACGAAAACAGAGATGGCGCACACCCCCGACCAGCTCCGGAAGTTCATCGGACTATACCAATTGAAAGAAGATACCACCAACTATGTCCGTATCGGGGTCGACAGCAACACGCTCACTATCCATCAACAATGGGATGGGGGTGTGGTCGACAATTTCGCGCCTGAGAGCGCCTTGTCTTTCTTCAAAAAAGAACGACCCAATTTTACCCTTAGCTTTTCGACGGACCAACAGGGACAGGTCACCCAGTTTGTGGCCTTTGGGCGGGATAACTGGATCAGGACTGGCCAACTAAAGATCAGCCCGGCCGGCTTTAAGGCTTTTGAGGGCAAATACAGATCGAAGGACGATCCGGACAATGAAGTTCGGCTGACCGCCACCGACACTGGACTGCTCGTAAAACAATTATGGGATAGCAAAGAGGTCGCGGTCCGGCCGTATACGCATAGTTATTTCTACAATGAGCAAAGGAAGTATGCGCTACACATCGTCACCGACAGCCAGGGGAAGGTAATTGGCATCCTGCTGCTGGGCAGGGAATTTTTTAACAAGATCGACGAGTAGGCTACCAACCGCGGTGACCGGCATCCGGAGGACGCATGGAGTGATGACCCTTTCCTCCGCCAAACCTACGTCCCAGGATGACCTTGAAGATGCTTCGGTCAATCGATGGCGTTAGCCCGAAGACATAACCGGCATTGAATTCCCAGCGCGGATCGAAATCGGCGTCCACGCAGATGGCCAGCTGATGCTGCTGTACGGAGACCGGGTCGAAATGGGTGATCGGGCCCAGGGATCCATAGTATTCGATACCCGGCGCCCAGACCTTGCCGATCTGATAGCTAAACTTGAAATCGGGGGCGAAAATAAAACCGCGTCCGTCATCAGCGCCCTTAAAGGTCCGGTCCAGCACCGGGTTCAACGCGAGGTAAACCGGCCCCAGCTGTTTATCGATGATTGGCCTAATCTCCAGGGTCCAGATATCGGGGTCATAGCCGTCCTTCACAAACCCGCCTTCGAACGAAATGCTGACGCCGACCGGCCAGTTCCAGTGCTCAGGCGCCATGCCCCGCGGCCGGATATGGCTCCCGACATAATTGGTCCGCCCCATATCGCCGATAGCATTGAAAATGTAAAACCCCGTTTCGAACCACTGGTTCCAGCCGTGCGTGATCTCGATCGTCTCCCGGTCCATATGATTCGTTGAGACGACGCCTTGTGCGGCCCGATTGCCGATAAAACTATAATTGCTGTGCAGCTCCACCATTGTCGTATCCTTACCGACCGTCGGGGACGCATATACCTGGATCTCGTAATTGTCCTGGGCCTTCGACTGCAACGAAGCGAGCAGGCCGATAAGCAGCAGGGAGCGGAATGGGAGTTTGATCATGACGGGGCCGAAGGTCTGAAGAAATTTTGAAGTAATCTTGAAATTGGTCCCGGCTATTTACTCAGATTAGAATGAGTGATCCGGTCAGTAAATTAGCGATCCGATGGTTGATCTATCCAGCTTTTCCCCAGAAAGTGGCGCGACCTTGCACTTTTGTCAGACATTGAAATCATGAGGAAATTACTCTTTCTTTTACTGTCCTTGAGTGCCCTGTCCCGATTGAACGCCCAAAAGTCCGAACCGGCAGGCTCCGCTGTTAAGATCACTGGCCGGATCGTCGATTCCAATTCCCGTCAACCCATCCAATACGCTACCATCTCCGTATTCGGCCAAAATGCCTCCCGTCCCCTCGGCGGCATGATGACCGGCAGCAAGGGCGAATTCAGCCTGTCGGCGCCCCGGACCGGCGAGTTCTCCATTACTATTGAATGCATCGGCTACGCCAAGCGGAAGCTGGGACCCTTCCCCGCCGACGGCAATAAGATACTCCTGGGAGATATTCTCATCCCCAAACAGGCGGCCGATCTCCAGTCCGTGACGGTCACCGCACCGAAAGGGCTCGTCGAGAACAAATTGGACAAGATCGTCTACAATGCCGAGAAGGACGTGACTTCACTGGGCGGGGTCGCCACCGATATTCTGAAAAAAGTCCCAATGGTCTCGGTCGACGTCGACGGGAATGTCGATATCATGGGCAACTCGAATATCCTCTTTTTGATCAATGGCCGGCCCTCCAGCATTTTCGGCAATAGCCTTGCCGATGCGTTACAGACCATCCCCGCCAGCCAGATTAAAAGCATTGAAGTTATTACCAGCCCCGGCGCCAAATATGACGCGGAAGGAACGGGCGGGATCATCAATATCATCCTCAAAGATAACCGGGTGAACGGCATCAACGGGAACCTCAGCCTCACCGGGGGCTCAAGGCTGGAGAACGGATCCTTCAACTTCAACGTCCGGCGCGGCAAGTTCGGTCTCAACAGCTTTTTCAGCGGCAATGCCCAGCTGCCTTCTACTACGCTCAATTCCTCAAGCCGGAACTCCTATGATTCGGCGGGCAACCTGCTTAGCAATCTATTGCAACAGGACGGCAGCAGCCGCTTTTACCGCAACGGTTACGAAACGGGGCTGGGTCTGGAATGGGATGCCAATAAGTATGACGTTTTCTCGGGTGGCCTGCAGTACAGCAGCTTCGGCAATAATAGCCGCGGGTCCTATCAACAGTCGGAAACCGACTACACCCCGCCGGCTGCCGCCCCCACCGATATAATAAACAGCCTGGTCAACAGCAACAGTCAGTTCCGCGCCCGGTCCCTCGACTGGAACCTGCGCTACAAACGAACCTTCGCCGTAGAGGACCGCGAGCTCGATATCTCCCTCGACGGGACCTATGGCCGGAACACGGCTTCCTATGGTCAGCTGCAGAGCCTCCCCGACGGCGACTCGGCCTATGCCGGCTCCATGGGGAACAGCTCCGGCTATGACCGCGAGACCAATATCCGGCTTGACTATACGGAACCTTTTGGCGACAAGGTCCGGTTGGAAACCGGCGGCCGGATCCAGCTCCGGGAGATCACCAGCAACTCGCCTGTATATTCTTTCGATGAGACGACCGGGCAATATCCTTACAACAATTCCCAATCCGATTCCCTCATCTATAACCGTCATGTCTATGCGGGTTATGCATCGATAACCTTCCCGGCCTTTCATTTCCTGGATGTAAAATCCGGGCTGCGTTTTGAGCGGACGACCACGGGCGCCTCCTTCTCGCAGGTGGCCGATCCCTATATTCCCGCTTACAACAGCTGGGTGCCCTCGATTATCCTATCTCACAGCTTTCCGCATGATCAAACTCTCAAGCTGAGCTTTGCCAGAAGGCTCCAACGACCGGACTATCGGGATTTGAATCCTTATACAAACGCCAGCGACCCAAAGAACCTGACCCGTGGAAACCCTCTCCTTCAACCCGAAGACGCCTACAACTTCGAGCTGGGGTACAGTAAGTCCTTTGACGAGGGCAGCGCGCTCAATGTTGTCGCTTTCTACCACCGGTCGGATCATGATATCCAACCCTTCATCCAATATTACAGTAGCTTCACGCTGGGTGACTCCGTATACACCAACGTGTCAGTGAACACACAGGAGAATATCGGTTCGGAGAACAATTACGGGGTAAACATATACGGATCGGTGCCGCTCGGAAAGAAACTTAATCTACGCACCAATATTTCCGTATTCGACCGGTATATCGTGACGGGGACGCTCGGCGGACCCCCGATCAACAGCTTCAATTATCGCATCAACCTCAACGCGTCTTACCAATTCAGCCCGACCATCATTGGTGAATTCTTCGGGAATTTCCGATCCGCCCGTAACGAGATCCAGGGCCGCTATCCGTCGTTCACGAGCTACAATCTCGCTGCTAGAAAACAATTCTGGAACAAAAAAGCCAGTATCGCCTTCACCGCGACCAATCCGTTCAATCTTTACGTCAACCAGGCGACGGCCGTGGCCGGGACCGGCTTCACGCTGAACAGCCTGCGCCGCATTCCTTTCCGGTCCTTCGGGATCAACTTCACCTGGAAATTCGGCAAACTGGAGTTCAAGAAGGATAAGGAAGAGGAACAGAAGGACGTTCCGGCAACCCCGGGGGAAGCAGCGAACTGAGGGCCAAAACCCTTATATTTGGTTAGGTCAAAACCTGACCGCCCATGATCCCGCGTTTCTTTTTCCGCCATCGCTATATCATCCTGTACGGCGCCTCGCTGGCGCTGCTTCTGTTCCTTCTTAAATGGCTGGAGTGGCGCTATCTCATTATGGACCACGCCATCGAACTCTATAGCGGCGCGATCGCAGTCATCTTTACGGGGCTGGGCATCTGGCTGGCGATCAAGCTGGCGCGGCCGAAGTTGCAAACAGTCATCGTAGAGAAAGAGGTTTATGTTAAAGAGCCGGGCACGGTCAACGAGAAAGAGCTTGCAAGGCTGGGCCTCAGCGCCCGGGAACTGGAAGTGCTGCAGCTCATGGCGGAGGGACTTAGCAACCAGGAGATCGCCGCCCGGCTGTTCGTTTCTCTCAACACGATTAAGACCCATTCCGCCAATATCTTCGAGAAATTGGACGTCCGGCGCCGAACCCAGGCAATCGACAAAGCCAAGAGACTGAATATTATTTTGTAAGGGGAATCACCCAAAAGCAGGATTTTACCGCTGAGCCGCAAAATCACCCGAAAGTATGACCCGAATGAAAATTCGTTAACTCACTTTTGAGGGAATAAAATTATTTTATATGAAAAGGAATATCCTCGTATTTGGTTCGATCTCCGGGGTCCTCGTCGGGACGCTGATGGCGCTCAGCTTGTTTTGGGCAAACCAAGGTCATGACATCGGCGAAGGAATGGTGTTGGGTTATGCATCGATGGTCCTTGCCCTTTCCCTGATCTATGTCGGGGTCCGGAATTTCCGGGATAAATACAACGAAGGGGTGATCAGCTTTGCGAAGGCCCTGAAGCTGGCTCTGGGAATCACACTTATCGCTTCAACGATCTACGTGGCGGTCTGGTTGGTCGAATTTTATGTATTCATCCCCGACTTCATGGATAAGTATACTGCTGCCCATATCCAGCAGTTGAAGTCCAGCGGGTTGAGCCCGGCGGACTTACAGAAGCAGGTAACGGCCATGGAGAGCATGCGAGACGTTTATGACCACAATCCGCTGGTGGTTGTACTTTATACCTACATGGAGATCGTACCAGTGGGGATCATTATTTCTCTGTTAACAGCCCTGCTCCTTAAACGGAAACATCGCCCGTCCCCTGCGTCCGCAGCGGTGGCCTGACCCGTCCCGCTATTTTTATCCAGAATTTTTTCGTATCCTTACGTATGTCCTTTCGATCCGTTTTTCCGATTATCCTTATCGGTTTGATGCTGTTCGCCGCCTGTGGTCAGACCGCACCGGACAACGCGGCCCTACAGGTTCAGGTCGACAGTTTGCAGCGGCGGCTTAGCAACAGCTATACCCCCGGATTGGGCGAATTCATGTCCGGGATCCAGGTGCACCATGAAAAGCTATGGTTTGCCGGGAGTGCACAAAACTGGAAACTGGCCAATTTTGAGATAGACGAGATCCGCGAAGCGCTGGACGATATCCAGCGATTTTGTACCGACCGGCCGGAGATCGCCTCCATTCCCATGATCCTCCCGCCCATGGACAGCGTTAGCAAGGCGGTAGCGCAGCAGGACTTGCCGCGGTTCAAGGCAGCATTTACCTTGCTGACCGGCACCTGCAACAACTGTCATCGGGCTACCAAACACGAATTCAACGTCATCCAGATCCCGACTACGCCGCCATTCAGTAACCAGGTATTTACCCCGTGAAACACAAGTTGCGCGAACTGGCAGGACTGTTCGGACGTCTCGGTCTTACCGCTTTTGGCGGCCCCGCGGCCCATATCGCGATGATGCAAAAAGAGGTCGTCGACCGGCGGAAATGGATGGACCACCAGCACTTTCTCGACCTGATCGGCGCGACCAATCTCATCCCCGGACCCAACAGCACTGAGATGGCCATCCATATCGGCCGCGAAAGGGGAGGGTGGAGGGGCCTGCTCGTGGCCGGGGCCTGCTTTATCCTCCCGGCGGTGATCATCACCGGCGTGATCGCCTGGGCTTACCGGCAGTATGGCCATTTGCCGCAGGTAGCAGCTTTCATCTATGGGATCAAACCCGCTGTGATTGCCGTGATTGCCGGTGCAGTATATCCACTTGCCAAACGCGCCCTCAAATCATGGTCTTTATGGCTCATCGGGGCGCTTACGCTGATCGCCGGACTGTATGGGCTTAACGAGATCTATGTGTTGTTTGGAGGCGGCGGGATCGCGATGGCCTGGTACGCGCTTCGCAGGCCGGGGCCAAAGGCGACCGGATTCCTTCCCTGGATCCTCTTGCAGGTCCAGGGCACCAATGCTTACAATATCCGCATCTTTCTTACTTTCCTGAAAATCGGCGCTATCCTGTATGGCAGCGGTTACGTGCTTTTTGCTTTTCTTGACAGCGAATTGGTTGCAAAAGGCCTCCTTTCCCGGCAGCAGTTGATGGATGCCATCGCCGTGGGACAATTTACGCCGGGGCCTGTCTTTTCCTCTGTGACCTTTATCGGCTGGCAATTGAATGGCCTGACGGGTGCGGTGCTGGCAACGGTAGCGGTCTTTCTGCCATCATTCGTTTTTGTAGCGGCGATGAACCCGCTTGTACCGGCGATGCGGCGATCCAGGCTCTTCTCCGCTTTCATGGATGGGGTCAACGTCGCGTCCATCGCCATCATTGTGACCGTCTGTATCGAGTTCGGCCAGGAGACGATTACCGGCTGGCAGACGATCCTGGTCGCAGCCCTCAGCTTCATCGTGACCTTCGGTTTTCGCCGTCTTAATAGTGCCTGGGTGATCCTCGGCGGCGGGCTGCTCGGATATCTGCTCACGTTAGTGGGCTGATGGGTCGTTCGTATAGGCTCAACCCGGACCCGAAATAGTGTTTAGGTATGGCCGGGTTCGCGTGGTCATGGAATGTTTTAATGCCGCTGAAAGTATAGCCGCATTCCCGGTAGTAGGCGTTCAGGCGGGCATTGTCGACGTCGGTGTCGAGCCTGATAAATGCGGCGCCCGCCTCCCGGCCATAAGCCTCCGCCCAAGCCGTAATGGCATGAACATAACCTCTTCCCCGAAATGCCGGATTGGTGACGATACGGTGCAGATAGATGGCGGGATCAGTGTCCCGGTCATCCCAGACAAGCGCATCGGTAAAGGCGATCGAAAAAAAGGCGGCGATCCGGTCTTGTTCCTGGATCTTCCAATGGAGGCCTCGTTCTATCTCCCGGATCAGGGCCGCTTCATTGAGGCCATTCCAATGTTTTCCGAATTTGACCTTCTGATAGGCGATGGCGGCCGCGAACAGTTCCCGGATTTCAGGTAGGTTTTCTTCAGTACTCCGAGTGGTGAGCATAGAAATTCTTTTACTTCGGGAAATGTTCCAATGGCATGGCTCAACCGTTCGCCAGGCTTACGATATCCTTTACCTCGAGGATCGGCTTCGGTGCGCCCTTGCTTGCCGCATCGATCATCGCTATGCCCACTTCTTTGATCGTGCAAACCCCACCGGGAAAAAGCGCCCGGCTGATCGGGTATAGCCAGCCGACATACTTGTAATATGGATTGACGTTCCGTTGGCCCGGTGAAGGTTTCATAAAACCCGGCCGGAACATAAATGCCCGTTTAAACAACCGGAGAAGCGCATTTTCCGTCGCGCCCTTCACCCTTGCCCAATTGATCCGCCCTTTTTCGCTGCTGCCGGTCCCCGCCCCCGTCACATAGCAAAACGCCAGGTCCTGGTTTTGCCGCGCCAGCACCTGTGCGAAATTCAGGGTGAGATCATATGTAATGTGTTTGTAAAGCTCCTTCTTCATCCCGACCGACGAAACGCCGAGACAAAAGAAGCAGGCATTGTACCCTGACAGTTCAGGCTCGATCGGCTCCAGGTTGAAAAAATCAGCGTGGATGATCTCCCGCAGCTTGGGATGCGACCGCCCGATGGGCTTACGGTTGACGACAAGAACCTTTTCCACCTCCGGGTGATCGAGACATGCGAGAAGGACACCTTCCCCGACCATACCGGTGGAGCCGGTGATGATGACGCTGACTTTCATGGAGCAAATTTACATAAGTTCCAACTTTAATTCGCGCCCGCCGTTCTTCCAGACCTCGTTCCCCAGCTCAGTCAGTTTTTGAAGGTCTGCTTCGGCGACCCTTGCGAAGATATTGCAGGCATCCAGCCCCTTCCCTTCCCCGTAATAGATGCCCAGACAATTGGCGGTCTTAGCCCGGACGGGTTTCATAGGACCGACCACCACTTCCCCCGGTTCGGCGAATACTGAAGCGTTTTCCTGAATGATGTCCAGCGGGGGAACATCGTCGATCCAAATCTCCCGGCCCGATATCCGCGCATGGTAGAATGTCCGGACAAAGGGAAGCGACCGCGCAAAGGCTGCGGAAGTGACGGGCGCGGCATCCAGGTAGAAATGAAATCGGATTTCCTGATTAGCGGTAATGAGTTTGAAACCGGTCATAATCGATCTTAATTTGAAACTCTTTTCAAAACCTTCATTAGCTTTCTGGCGATCTCCGCATTGCCCCGATCCGACGGATGCAACCCGTCAAAAGTCATCTCCATCGCGGCCTCTGGATAGGGATATTCATCCATGGCGGGATCAAACGGGATGCTCGTGTATGCCGGATACGGATACTCGCGGTAAGCGCCTGTCTGCGGGTCCTTGAGGCGTTTATAACGGACCAGCCGCGGGATCGCCAGGCGCCTGTCGTGGTATAGGTCTACGCATCGCAGGTTTTCATGCCGGGCAATATCCATGACGGCATCCGCAACTTTTTCCAGGGTCTGTCCCTGCTTCGCCTTGTAAGAGCCCCAGGCATTGTTCCTAAAATTGTTGATGTAGACAAAGTCGGCGCGAGGCATGGGAGTGATCAGCACGACTGGTGCGGCAGAGTTTAGACTCCGCAGCTTGGTCATGAGGATGCGGAAGCTGCCATAGACCGTGCTGTCTCCCGTGCCACGCTGGTAGTCATCCCAACTGCCGATCGGAACGCCGCGCCACCAGTCGTTGGTGCCAAGGAAGACCGTAAAAATATCTCCCGCGGGGATGTCGAGCGAGTCGATCTTCGCGGCAAATCGCTGTATCGTCCAGCCATTGCGGCCCTGGTTACTATAATGGAGATAAGGCAGCCGGTCGGCGACATCGGTCAGATAACCTTTGCTGACGCGGTTCCTGGTCTCGTCCGGATGATCGTTGAGATACGTGATGCTGTCGCCGATCGCGACCCAGTTCAAAGGGCGGTGTGCAAAGCTTGTCAACAGGAGTACGATGACGGAAAGCGGGATCGATCTTTTCATAGCGGCCATTTATAGTTATTTTCTTTTACGGCTGTCCTCGATCTTCTCCCGCAAGATATTAAAGAATTTGTTCCTTTGAGGAATGTCTCAAATGACCCCCTGTCTGTCGCATTCGCCCCTTGCCCAGGCTGAATACCCCTCGTAATTTGGCGTGATAAAATTAATTCCATGTATCAGTTAATGTCTTCGACATACCGGAAAATAGGGTTATTGCCCTTCCTTTGCGTCCTCTTCATACTGCCGGCCCGGGGCACGGCTCAAACACCGGGCGACTGGAAACTCGACAAAATGCCGGCCGATCTCGAGACAGAACTGGCATTGAGCGCTCTGCCTTCGCATCTACGTGCCGGCGCCACCGTCTATCTGCTGGACCCGGCAAAAGGCTTGTATATCAGCCGGCAGGGATCCAACGGGTTCATTTGTTTTGTTTCCCGCACGGAATGGGAGTGGGGGGAGTTCCGGAAGGATCTTTTTGCACCGATGGGCTTTGACGCGGAGGGCGCCCGGACGACCTTCAAAGGTTACCTCGACGTAGCAACCATGCGGGCCACCGGGAAACTTACCCCCCTGCAGATCAAGGACAGTCTGATAATGGGGATACGGAAAGGGAAATACAAGGCCCCCGCCAGATCCGGGGTCTGCTATATGCTCGCGCCCATTATGCGGGTTTACACCGGCATGCCGGGGAATGAAAACGTCATGACAATGAGTATGCCCCACTATATGTTTTATGCGCAGTATATAACGGATTCGGATATCGGAACGGACCCGAATTCTCAAACGGGGCCGTGGCTCGTGAATCCGGGAAATATTGTTTTGGGCCCGAAGAAGGGGCCGTATGGGT